>NZ_CAWMRY010000024.1:0-80262 GCF_963870295.1 Aeromonas sp. ANP5
TTTCATAACCGGGCTTTTGTATTTTTAGCGCCTTAAACCACCAATATCTGGCTTTTCCCTGCCAAGTAAGAGTGCCAGATAGCCGATTATTCCCACCATTTTCTGGCTATATCCGAGCCTTATCAGTTATTTACTGCCATTTGAACGACTCTGCAGGTGGTCAAATCAGCCTTCTGCCGCCTGCTGGTTGCAGGGAAGTTCCATATTGACCACCCCCTCTTCCATTTGCACGTCGATCTTAAAGCCCAGCTGCTTGGCTAGGTTGGGAATACCGAGATTGCCGGATTAATCAGGTACCGTTTAAGCAAATAGGCCTTCCCGACGGAAAGGCCTATTTGTTTTATCTATCAGCTGATTACCATCACTCGGTCGATTTATCAGGGCTTCTCTTTGTTGCCAATGCTCAGGCCGAGCTTGATGGAGAGGGCCGCCAGTAACAGCAGCATCATGATCAGGGAGAAGAAGTTGCTGCCAAGCTCCGGGTATTGCACCTTGAGCAGCGCGGAGTGGCCGAAGACACCGATAAAGAAGCAGAGCAGGGTGCAGATGGGAGTGTTGCCCACCATGGGTTCATGGCGATAGTGCTGGAACAGCTGATAGGCCGCCAGCCAGAGGGCAATCAGCGGGAAGAAGGAGAAAGGCACAACCGAGTTGGTCAGCACGGCCAGAGAGGCATCGCCACAGATACCAATCAGCATGGCCATGGCGAGCGGTTTTTTCGGAATCATAAGCTGTTCAGTCATATCGTTCTCCATCCTGTGGTCATGGGTGAGGTTCACGGCGCTTCTGGTTTTGTACCTCGGCGCCCATGGCGATCATCCGCAGTTGGCGAATTGTTCGTTCGGAGAGTGCACGGCACTCTTCGCTGGTCATGTCGAGTGCATCGGCACCGGCACTGAAGACGATGGTGACCATGGCTTCTGCCTGGATGTAGGCATCTTCCCGTGGTGCTTCTGTGGTGGCTTCCAGATAATCGGTCAGCTCTGCGATAAAGTGCTGGATTTCGCGAGCCACCGCCTGACGAAAGGCGGCCGAGGTGCCGGAGCGTTCCCGCAGCAGCAGCCGGAAGATGTTGGGGTTGTTCTCGACGAACTCCATAAAGGTCTGCACCGAGGTGCTGATGACACTGCCACCACCGGCAATGCGCTGGCGTGCCTGGCGCATCAGTTGACGCAGGGTGAGACCTCCTTCGTCAACCAGGGTCAGGCCCAGCTCCTCCATATCGCGAAAGTGGCGATAGAAAGAGGTAGGAGCGATACCCGCTTCGCGAGCGACTTCCCGCAGGCTGAGATTGGAGAAACTCCGATTGGCGCACAGTTGGCTGAATGCAGCATCGATCAATGTACGCCGGGTTTTTTCTTTTTGTTGAGCGCGAATACCCACGAAATCAGTCACCTTCAGCTTAACGAGGACAAATGATAACCCGAAGGCGCCTCAGGATCAGGTTTGTATCCTACTTTTTTACCATTGACCGTGAGGAAATCACCATAGAAAATGGCTAACAGCTGTTCGCTGAAAGGATGCAATGAGATGGCCAGACCCCCCATTATTTTGACTAATACCCTGCTGTTTTCCCTCTCCGGGATAGTGGCGTTGATTGTCGTACCCTGGTACGGCATGAGCCACGGTTACGATCTCTGGCAGTGGGCCAGTTTCCTGTTGTTGTTCTGCCTTAGTGGTCTCTCCATCACCGCAGGCTATCATCGGCTCTGGTCGCACAAGGCCTACAAGGCGCACATAGCTTTGCAGTGGTTGTTTGCCATCGGCGGTGCGTTGGCGCTACAGAATTCGGCCCTGCACTGGTCGGCAGATCACCGCCGTCACCATCGTCATGTGGATGACAACGATAAAGACCCCTACAGCGCGGGGCGCGGCTTCTGGTATTCCCACATCGGCTGGATGTTGCGGGAGCATCAAGGAGATCGCTATGGCGATTACAGCAATGTGCGTGATCTGCAGAACAACCCGGTGGTCGCGTTTCAGCACCGTCACTATCTGACACTGGTGCTGGCGACCAATCTGGGCCTGCCGCTGCTGTTTGGTCTGCTCCACGGAGATCTGCTCGGCATGTTGTTGCTGGCAGGTGTCTTGCGGATGGTGATGACGCACCACACCACTTTTTTTATCAACTCGCTGGCCCACATCTGGGGCAGTCAGCCCTATACCGATCGCAATACCGCTCGCGATAACGGCATCCTGGCTTTTTTCACCTTTGGCGAGGGGTACCACAACTTTCACCACCTGTTCGAGAATGATTACCGCAACGGCATTCACTGGTGGCAGTTCGATCCGACCAAGTGGTTGATCCGGCTCGCCTCCTGGTGCGGTCTGGCGGGAGATCTCAGATCTTCGCCGGAGGAGCGTATCGAGCAGGCCCGGCTGCAGATGCAGCTGAAACGGGCACAAGCCAAGTTGCGCAAGCAGGAAGATCGCGAACTGTGGCAGGCGCTGCTGCAGGAGGAGTACGACAAGCTGAGCCAGCAGTTGCAACACTATTACGCCAGTCGCAAGCGGCTGCTGGAGCTGCGCAAGCGCAAGGCGCTGGCGCGCTATGACAGCCTCAAGCTGCAACTGGAGTATCGGGCCCTGCGGGACGGCTTTATCGCAGGTAAACGCAACTGGAGTCGTCTGCTGGCAGGTATTGCATGATGCCGTCCGGTTATCACAGAGACTAAAAGAGAAGACCGCCTGCTGGCGGTCTTCTCTTTTATGATTCAACTCAAGCTAGTTGGCTTGGCTCTGCTGTTGCTGCAAATGATCCAGTGCCTGTTGCTCCTGCTGGCTAAGACCCAGTTGTTCGCAGGCCTGCTCAAAGCTGATCCCCAGATGGCGCATCATGATATCCAATAACGGGAGGGCTTAGTTGGCTTGGCTCTGCTGTTGCTGCAACTGATCCAGTGCCTGTTGCTCCTGCTGGCTGAGACCCAGTTGTTCGCAGGCCTGCTCAAAGCTGATCCCCAGATGGCACATCATGATATCGATGGCGGGCAGATAGTTTTTCATAGCTTCTTCCATGGTGATCCTCCAGACCCGTCACTTATGCCCTGAACCACTCGGTGCGGCAATTAGACTTTAGGCTTAGTCTGTCCATTTGATAAGCACCCCTGCCACTGGGGGAGGGAATTTGTTACCCTGCACCATGATAAAAACGGTTGCCGTATGACTGCGAGCAACAGGTGAGGAGCAGGGCATGTTATTGAGTTTCTTGATCATCGCTTCAGGTTGGTGGCACATCCGTGCTGCCTACGGTTCAGACAGCCGCCAGTTCTATATCAGCAAGCCACTGACCATGTTGCTTATCATCGCGTTGGCGTTCGGCTACCAGAGTTATGACCACGACGGTTCCCACGCCTGGATCCTGCTCGGCCTTTGTCTCTCGCTGGCGGGCGATGTGCTGCTGATGCTGCCAAGTGATCGCTTCATTCAGGGGTTGGCGGCATTTCTTGTCGCGCATCTCTGCTATATCGTCGGTTTTGCTCAGGGGCCGTTGTTGCTCAATCTGGTGGATGGTTTGCTGCTGTTGCTGATCGCCGGCATGGTATTCGGCCTGCTGTGGGGCAAGCTGGGGGAGATGCGGATCCCAGTCTTCTGCTACATGCTGGTGATCATCGGCATGGCCTGGGTGGCTGCCGGTGCCTGGCACGCCTCTCTCACTGCCGGTTCTGCCGCCGCTCTGGTGGGGGCGCTGATGTTCCTCTTCTCCGACAGCATGCTGGCGCTCGATCGCTTCCGCCGCCCCTTTCCCCACGCCCGCGCCTGGGTGATGAGTAGCTACTTCGCAGCGCAATTCCTGATTGCAGGGTCGCTGGCGGGATAACGTCTTCTGGTTGAGTGCAGGTAACAGATAACGAAAAACGGGCATTGGCCCGTTTTTCGTTTTATGCCCGGCGTTTTTCACGCCTCTAGCGGTTCGGCATCCGCTGCCCGTGGGGCGGGGGATTTGAGCAACAGCATCAGGCCGCTGGCGATCAGCAGGAAGATCCCCATGATGTAGAACACCTGGTTGTAGGCCATGATGGCCGCTTCCCGGTTGATGGTATTGGCCAGCATGGCGTGTGCTTGCTGCTGGGCTATCTCGGGGCCTGAACCCTGCGCCATCATGCTCTGGGCCAGTTGCAGCAGATAGCTCTGCCCCTCGATACTGCTGGCGGCCAGAGTGCTGCCAATCTGTAGCACATGGGTGCGGGTATCGTTGTCGAGCAGGGTCGCGATGATGGCGATACCAAACGCACCACCCAGGTTGCGCAGCACGTTGAGCAGGGTCGAGGAGGAGGGGATCTCGTCGTGGCTCAGGCTGGCGGTGGCGACCAGGGAGAGCGGCACCATGATGAAGGGCTGCCCCAGCGCCCGCACGATGAGTGACTGGATCAGCTGCGGCCCGGCGTAGTCGGCACTCATGTTGACGTTCATAAAGCAGCTGACGGCGAAGATCAGGAAGCCGAAGCTCACCAGATAGCGGGGGTCTATCTTGTGGGTCAGTTTGGGCACCAGCGGCAGCACCAGCAGTTGCGGTAGTCCCATCCACATCAGGACTTCGCCGATTTCCAGCGCGTTGTAGTTGTGGATCTGGGTCATGTAGAGCGGCAACACATAGATAGATCCCATCAGCGCCATGCCGAGGATCAGATAGGCGAAGCAGGCCAGCGCGAAGCGAGGGTTGTGCAGCAGCCGCAGATTGACCAGCGGGTGACGGCGGATCAGCTGGCTGATGACGAAGAACACCAGCGCCACCGCCGAAATGACTGCCAGTCGCACGATGAAGCTTGAGCCGAACCAGTCTTCCCGGTTGCCTTCTTCCAGTACCACCTCCAGCAAGCCGAGGCCAAGCGCCATGGTGACAATCCCGATGAGATCCACCCGCTTGATCACGGCCCAGTCCACCGGTTTTTTATCCAGCCCGTGGGCCAGCATGGCCATCACCAGCAGTCCCGGCGGCACGTTGAGATAGAAGATGTAGTGCCACGACATCTGCTCGGTGAGCCAGCCACCGAGGGTCGGGCCGATGGCGGGGGCGAAAGTGGCGCAGAGGCCAAACAGCGCCATGCCGGTGGCCCGTTTCTGTAGCGGCAACAGGGTGACGATGAGGGAAAAGGCCATCGGGATCAGCGCCCCGCCAGTGAAGCCTTGCAGCGCCCGGAAGACGATCATGCTGGTGAGGTTCCAGCTGAACGAGCAGAGCACGGAGGCGGCGATAAAGGCGCCGGTGGTCCAGAGCAGGTAGCGGCGCACGCTCAGCCCCCGGCTCAACCAGCCGCTCAGGGGGATGGCGATCATCTCCGCCACCAGATAGGAGGTGGAGATCCAGGAGCTTTCGCTCAGGGTGGCCGACAGGGCCCCCTGAATATCCTTCAGAGAGGCATTGGTGATCTGGATATCGAGGATGGCCATGAAGGCGCCGATAAGGCCCCCCATGACCGCGATCCAGTTGCGACGTGGAATGGGTTCCATCAGTTGGCAGCCACCACGGGATCAGGAGTGCGGGTATCCACGATCACTTCGGTGGAGAGACCCGGCAGCAGCTTGCCTGCCAGCGGGCCCGGCTCGGGGATGCGGATCTTGACCGGTACCCGCTGCACGATTTTGGTGAAGTTGCCGGTGGCATTCTCCGGTGGCAGTAGGGCGAATTTGGCGCCGGTGGCCGGGGCCAGGCTGTCGATGATCCCCTCGACCGGTTGATCCGGGTAGGCATCGAGCACTACTTCGACCTTCTGGCCCGGCTGCATATGGGCGAGCTGGGTCTCCTTGAAGTTGGCCTCGACCCACACCTGTTGCAGCGGCACCAAACTGGCGACCTGCATGCCGGACTGGACGTAGAGCCCTTCCCGCAGGCTGCGCTTGCCAATGATGCCGTCAGCAGGCGCCCGCAGTTCGGTGTAGCCGAGCTCCAGCTTGGCCTGCTCCAGTTGTGCTTCGCTCAACGCCAGCTTGGCCAGATTCTGTTTGCGTTCGGCATCCAGTACCAGCAGTCGCTCACGGGCCGCCTGCAGGGCGGCTTGGGCCTCCCGGGCTTGCGCCTGATTGACCTGCAGGCCGGCACGCACCTCGTCCAGACTGTCTTGCGAGCTGTAGTGGCGCTGGTTGAGCTGACTGATCCGGTTGACCTGCTGGCTGGCGCGCAGCTGTTCGGCCTTGGCGGAGGCGACCTTGGCCTCGGCTTGCTGGATCAGGCTCAGTTGTTGGGTGCGGGTGGCAGCCAGATTTTCGGCCGTCGCCTGATTGAGGCGCAGGTCGGCTTCGGCCTCCGCGACCCTGGTTTTGTATTCGCGATCATCGAGCCGGGCGATCAGTTGGCCCGCTTTGACCGGCTGGTTGTCGGTGACCAGCACTTCGCGGATATAGCCGGGCAGCTTGGAGCTGATCCCGGTCACTTCACTTTGCAGATAGGCGTTGTCGGTGCTTTCAAAATAGCGGCCGTGAAGATACCAGTAACCGGCGAACAGCAGACCGAGCAGCGCCAGTATCATGGCTGCCAGCAGGGGAATTTTTTTGTGTTGACTCATTTTTGTGATTCCTGAACTTAAGGGGCGCAGGCTAACACTGGTCAACTGTTTCGATTAGTATTGGTTCACGAGATATACAGTTTCACTGGTGCAACAATGGATCTCAATGCCGCGTTAATTCTGGTGCGTATCGTCGACAAGGGCTCGTTTACGGGGGCTGCCCGTGAGTTGGGGATGACCAAGGCGATGGTCAGTCGCCGCATCGCCGAGCTTGAACAGCGGCTCGGAGTGCGTCTGCTCTATCGCTCCACTCGTCAGCTCACTTTGACCGAGGAGGGGGAGAAGTACTACCTGCACTGTAGCAAGGCGGTCGATGCCCTGACCGAAGCCGAGCTGATGCTGAGCGCCAGCCAGCAGGAGGTGACCGGCACCCTCAAACTGGCGGTGCCTATCGAGACGGGGCAACTGGTGGTCGGGCGCTTGGTCGCCAAGTTTTTGCAGGCCTATCCCGCCCTGCAGGTGGAGCTGGAACTGACCAACCGGGTGGTGGATCCCATCAGTGAAGGGCTGGATGCGGTGGTGCGGATTGGCGACATGAGCGACTCCAATCTGGCGGCGCGCCGACTCTGGAGCACCGGAAGGCTGCTCTGTGCCAGCCCGGACTATCTGGCCCGCAGCCCGGTCATCGAGCGGCCGGAGGATCTGGCCAACCACGAGCGGGTGACGGTAAGTAGCGGGTTTCTCGCCTCTCACTGGTGTTTCGAGCTGGATGGCAGAGAGGTGCTGGTTGACCCCCCATCCCGTTTTCGGGTCAATAATATTACCTGTGCCCGGGAGGCAGCGAAGGCGGGGCTGGGGTTGGCTTCGTTACCCGCTATGCTCTGTCAGGATGAGCTGGCCAGCGGCGAATTGGTGATCCTGCTGCCAGAGTGGCAGCAACCCAGGGTGCCGATTTATTTGTTGTTTCCGGAGCGGCAACTGATGCCGCGCAAGTTGCGGGCATTCATCGATTTCATGATTGAGAACGGCGCCGAGTTTGGCATCGACAAGTTGTTGTAAGGGGGGAGCTATGGATAACTGGATCAATCTCTATCGCGCCTCACACACCCTGGAGGCACACGCGTTGAAAGGGGCGCTGGAGGCGGAAGGGGTGCTGGTGCGCCTCAATGGCGAGGGGCTGTCTGGCGCCCTTGGCGAGCTGCCGGTCGACATGTTGCAGGTGACCCTGATGGTGCGGGCCGAGGATCGCAGCAAGGCAGGACGGGTCATCGAGCGTTACCAGCAGCGTCAGGGTAACGGCTGGCTGTGCGGTCAGTGCGGGGAGGAGAACGGCGCCAACTTCGACGTCTGCTGGCGCTGTCATCACGATCCCCACGACAGCTGATCTTTCTTCCGCTAGCGCGGCGGGAACTCGATATCTTCCCCTGCGCTGGCATCGTGATAGGTCGCCAGATCCAGCTCGTTTTCGCTGCGGGCGATCAGCACCGATACCAGAATATCCCCCGATACATTGACCGTGGTGCGCGCCATGTCGAGGATCCGGTCAATGCCTGCAATCAGTGCCACCCCTTCCAGCGGCAAGCCCACCGCCGTCAGGGTCAGGGTCAGCAGCATCAACCCGGTGCCCGGGGTGCCTGCGGTGCCGATACTTGCCAGGGTGGCGATGCTGATGATGGTCAGGTAATCGACCATGTGCAGCTCCACCCCGAATGCCTGAGCCACGAACAGCGCAGTCACTCCCTGATAGAGGGCGGTGCCAT
Organism: Aeromonas sp. ANP5; assembly: GCF_963870295.1. Lineage (NCBI taxonomy): Bacteria > Pseudomonadati > Pseudomonadota > Gammaproteobacteria > Aeromonadales > Aeromonadaceae > Aeromonas > Aeromonas sp. ANP5. Next base: position 8,201 of record NZ_CAWMRY010000024.1, read on the forward strand.
CCATGTTGATGGTGGCGCCGATGGGCAGCACCTTGGCGGTGATGGCGGGGGAGACTCCCAGCCGTTTCTCGGCGCAGGCCAGACTGATGGGCAGGGTGGAGTTGCTGGAGCTGCTGGTGAAAGCCACCGCCTGAGCGTCAACGATGCTCTTGAAGTAGTGCAGTGGATTGAGCCGTGCCAGCAGGAGCAGCAAGGTGCTGTAGACCCCGAGCACGTGCAGCAGGCAGCCGAGGTAGACGGCGCCGATCACCTTGAGCAGCGGCAGCAGCAGGTCGAGACCGTACTTGCCGGTCATCCAGGCCATCAGAGCGCAGACACCGTAAGGCGCGAGCGCCATCACCATCTGGGTCAGCTTGAACATCCCCTCGGCCAGCGAGGTGAAGAAGAGGATGGCGGGGCGGCCACGGCGACCGCTGGCATTGAGGGCGACCGCCAGCGCCACCGCAAAGACGATCACTTGCAGGATCTTGCCATCCACCATCGCCTGTACCGGGTTACTCGGCACCAGATGGCTCAGCACGCTGGCCAGGGTGGGTGGTTCCGACATACCGACCCGCTCATAGGGGCCCATGTCGGCACCCATGCCGGGTTCCAGCAGCCAGCCCATCATCAGGCCGATGCAGATGGCGATGGCGGTCGAACAGAAGTAGAGACAGATCGCCTTGCTGCCGATGCGATCGAGGGCCTTGCCCTTGAGCAGCGAGGTGAGACCGGCGATGACCGAGCAGAAAATGAGGGGCACCATCAGCATCTGGATGGTGTTGACGAACAGGACGCCAAGGGGCTTGAGCAGCAGGGCTTGCTCTTCAAAGCCGACGCCCAGACCCACCCCTGTCAGCATGCCGATCAGGGTCTTGAGCCAGAGTGGTCGGCGGGTCCAGATCTGCCAGGGCTTGAGAGCCTCTCCATGGAACAGCATGACGCCAATATCCTTATACATTGTCTGCGATGGCCAAAAAGGGGCGCCAGTGTAGCGATCCCTGACGCGGGTTGCCACATTATCGACAAAGCGGTGGCGGTGACCACTCCCCTGACCAGGAAATGCGCAATTTATTGGCTTATATCAAGATCCCTCCGGGCGGGGAGATATTTAATTGGCATTAAATATGTTAATTATTGAGGTGAGAGATGTCGCAATCGGTTCATGGTCATGAAGTGATGGAGATGATGTTGACACAAGGGGGGCAATTTACCCGTGTCAGCCTGAAACAGGCGATGGCTGAACGGTTCGGTGCCGAGGCCCGTTTTCATACCTGCAGCGCCAGCGAGATGGATGCAGAAGCGCTGATCGACTTTCTGGCCGCCCGCGGCAAATTCATCGACTCGGCTGAGGGTTTCCAGACCCGCGCCGACAAGATCTGCAACCACGGTTAATCCCGCTGCGAGCGCATCATGGCGCTCGCTCAATTCTTCGCCCTTTGCTATATTTCGCCCCCTCTCTTTTCCCTATTCAGGGCGTAGCCCGGGCGTTGTATGGATACTTTCTCTGCCGCAGTCATGCTGTTTCTGATCATGGACCCGCTGGGCAACCTGCCGGTCTTCCTCTCTATCCTGCGTCATATCGATCCCAAGCGACGTCGCAAGGTGATGATCCGCGAGCTGCTCTTCTCGCTGGCCATTATGCTGCTGTTCCTGTTCGTCGGTCAGCAGATCCTCGGTTTCCTCAACCTGCGGCAGGAGGCGGTCAGCATTGCGGGGGGCATTATCCTGTTCCTGATCGCCATCAAGATGATCTTTCCGAGTGAGGGGGGCGTGACCGGGCTGGCGGCGGGCGAGGAGCCCTTCCTGGTGCCGATGGCGATCCCGATGATCGCTGGTCCTTCTATCTTGGCTTCTTTGATGCTGCTGGCCAATCAGGAGCCGACCCGGATGGTGGACTGGTCGCTGGCACTCTTTCTGGCCTGGGCTGCCAGCGCGGTGATCCTGATGTTCTACGAGGTATTCAACAAGCTGCTGGGTGAGCGGGGACTCACTGCGGTGGAGCGGCTGATGGGGATGCTGTTGGTGATGATCTCGGTCCAGATGCTGCTGGACGGGGTACATCACTATCTGGCAGTGACCGGCCAAGGCTGAGTGGGTTACATGTTGAAGTGAATGAAACGGGGCTACGCAGAGCCCCGTTCTTTTTTGTTGCCGAGAAGGCGTGCCGTCAGCCGTGAGTGGTCGCTGCGGGTTCCAGTTTGCTCATGATGAGGGAGAGCAGCAATTCCCGCAGCCAGCGGTGGCCCGGATCCTCGCTGTGACGCTGATGCCAGATCAGCAGGTGGGAGATGCTGTCCAACCCGATGGGCAGCGGCAGCTGCAACAGCGGATAGACCTGGGTGGCGTGGCGGGCATAGAGCCTGGAGAGGGTCACTATCATGTCGGAGTGCATCCCCATCCGCAGCGCCGCCTCGAAGGAGGGCACGGTTGCCTCGATACGCCGGTAGAGATCCTGCTCCGCCAGCTTGTGATCCAGCATCCAGCGGTCTCGCCCCTCGCAGTAAGTCTGCACATGGGGATAACTGAGGTAGTGCTCCAGATTCCAGTTGGGCTCTCGCAGCGCAGGGTGGTGCTGCTGCACCAGACAGGTGAGATCATCGACCGCCAGCACTCGCTGACAGATGCTGTCGGGCAGGGTATCGAGCCGATAATCGGAGCTGATGCAGTTCTCTCGCACCGCGAAGGCGATGTCCACCTGTCCCTGACTCATCTCGGTCAGACTGTTCTCGGTCCACTCCTCGTAACGCAAGCGGATCCGTGGTGCCTGCCGTTTCAGCTCGCTCAGGTAGAGCGGGGCAAACAGGGTAAAGGCGCTGTCCATGCTGGCGATGACGAACTCTCGCTCCGAGCTGGCGGGGTCGAACTCGGGCGGCTGGATCAGGTTATCCAGCGACAACAGGATGGGTTGCAACTGCTGCTGCAGCGCAAGGGCGCGGCCGGTGGGTTCCAGCCCGTAGGCAGAGCGGATGAAGAGGGGATCATTGAAGGTATCGCGCAGACGGCCGAGGGCTTTGCTGACCGCGGACTGGCTCAGATGAAGGCGGCGTGCGGCCTTGCTGCCGTTGCGCTCTTCCAGCAGTACCTGCAGGATAATCAGCAAATTGAGGTCGATGCGACCCAGTTGTTCCAGCAGCATGATATGAATCCTCTTCAATTCTAAGATGAATTTATACCATTTGTTTTCATATCTTGGCGATCTTATCCTCGAATGGTCTCAGGTTCGCATGAACCACTGGTACAGGATGTAGCGGTTGAGGGGACATGTAGCACAATCAATATGGCGACCTTTGGGTCGCCCTATTTTTTGGCTATGATTTATTTGCTCACTTGCACCTGCCTTGATTTTGCCCAACAATCCCTGCGCTCTATTTTGATACAAGTAACAGATATCTCTTTGTGAGGGAGTATCCCTATGGGACTCGGTGGAATTCATATCTGGCATATGTTGATCCTCTTGCTGGTCGTTGTGCTGGTCTTCGGCAGCAAGCGTCTTGCCAGTGCAGGTGAGGATCTGGGTACCGCCATCAAAGATTTTCGCAAGGCGATGCGTGACGACGCAAATCATCCGAAATAAGCAGTAGGAGTAGAAAATGTCTGTAGACGAGAAAGTTGAACTGAACGAAACCTGTGACAGCTGCGGCTGTTTTGCCGAGATCGGCACCATCATCGGCGAAGGCGACGATGTGATGGATCTGGTGATTGAAGCCGCTGCCGAGGCTGATGCCCGCGCCAAGCTGGCTGCCTATGAAGCACTGGCCAAACAAGTCACTGCCGAAGCTCAGGTGAGCAGCGAACTGACCCAGGGCGCCAACGGCGTGATCCTGAAAGCCCGCCTGCAATTCACCTGCACCGCCGAAAAACTGATTTTCGAAATGCGGGCCCGCTCTATCTGAGTTGTCTGATAACGCGGCAGGTTTGCCTGCCGTGTTGACCCTTCTGCTGTGGGTCGGCGTTCTATAGTTACTCTATCCCACAGACGTTTTTGCCCGGCGCGAGTCGGCCAACAGAAGGCGTAAACATCATGACGCAGCGATGGATCTCTGCCCCCAATCCCACCCTCTATCGTGATCCGTGCTGCCAACAGGCAGCAGGTGTGACGTCAGCACAGGGGCAGCCATCGTGATGCGACGCTGGATCTGGGCTCTGCTGGCCCTCTGCTGTTTTCCCCTGCTCGCGGCTGAACTCAAGCCACAGCGTCTGCCCCAACCCGGGGACCTCGAAAGCATTCTGCAAAAGCGCGAACTCAGGGCTCTGGTGGTCTATGAGCGCGGCTTCTATTTTCTCGATCGCGGCGCCCAGTACGGCATTCTGGTCAATCAGCTGCAAGGGTTCGAGCGCTGGCTGAACAAGACCTATCTCGCCAAAGAGAAGGTCAAACTCAAGGTGGTCTACATCCCGGTGCGTCAGGACAAGCTGCTGGACTATCTGACCGAGGGGCGTGGCGATCTGGTGGCGGCGACCATGACGGTGACCCCGACCCGGCGTGAACAGGTGGCCTTCTCCCGGCCGCTCATTTCATCCATCGAGGAGTGGGTGGTGAGCCAGCAGAGCCTGCCCGCCTTCAGCCGCATTACCCAGCTCTCCGGCAGACGGGTCTGGGTGCGCGCCAGCTCCAGCTACTACGAGAGTCTGCGCCAGCTCAACTGGCTGTTTCGCGAGCTGGGGTTGCCCCCCGTCTATATCGAAACGGTGCCCGAATACCTGCAGGATGGCGATCTGCTGGAGATGGTGGCCGCTGGCATTATTCCCCTGACGGTGACCGACAGCTACAAGGGGAGGATCTGGCTGGGTGGGATGATCTCCGGCCTCAAGGCCCACAAGTTGATCCCCCTGCGCAGCAATGGCACCAGCGCCTGGGCGCTGCGCAAGAACAGCCCCGAGCTGCTCAAGGCGGTCAATGGCTATCTGGCGAGTGTCAGCCGCAACAGCCTTTACAGCGACATGACTCTGCGCCGGTTGCTGGTTCGCAGCGATCAGATGAGCAATATCCTGGCGCCGGATCCCATGGGGCGCCTCGCGACCATTCGCAAAGTGCTGGAGAAGTACGCCAATAAATACGATCTCGACTGGCTGATGCTGGCGGCGCTCGGCTACAAGGAGTCCGGCCTCAATCCCAAGGCGCGTTCGCCCAAGGGGGCCGTGGGCCTTATGCAACTGCTGCCCAGTACGGGGCGGGAAGTCGGCATCAACGGCGCCAGACTCACCACGCTGGAGGGAAATGTGGAGGCCGCCTGCCGCTACATGCGGTTGATCCTCGATACCTACTTCAATGATCCCAAGCTGGATCGGCTCAATCGCCACCTGTTTGCCCTCGCCGCCTACAACGCCGGGCCGAACCGGGTGCAGGCGCTGCGAGGCAAGGCGGAGAAGCTGGGGCTCGATCCCAACGTCTGGTTCGGCAACGTGGATCAACTGGTGGCCAACGAAGTCGGACAGGGGCCGATCAACTATGTCGGCACCATCTACAAGTACTACGTGGCCTATCGTTTCAGCCTGCCCCAGATCGAGGGCAAGGCTGCCGCTATCGAAGCGGCTCAGCCCTGAGCCGGTTGACCGGCAGGGTCGCCTGCACGGTCGGCAATTGCCAGCCACCGTCCCTGTGTTGCAAAAACCAGTGAGCAGGGCCGGTGGCCGGGATGAGATCTGGCTGGCTGAGCTGGCCCAGATAGCGCAACATCGGGGTATCATGCAGTTCCATCAGCAACTCCTTTTGAATATGTGAAGAGGCTCGCCAGCGTTATGACACCCGGCCATGACAGCAGGATGACACCATGATCCCCGGATCCTTTGCCCTGATCGACGATCCCCAGCTGGCGCTGAAGGTGCGTTGTCAATGGATCCGCCATGCCCGCGAGCGGATCCAGGCGCAGTACTACAGCTGGGAGGAGGACAGCAGCGGCAAGTTGTTGCTGAGCGAGCTGCTTCACGCCGCTCGGCGCGGCGTCAAGGTGCAGCTGCTGGTGGATGATCTCTATGCCGGTGACAACCGCTTTCTGGAAATGGTGGCTCACTACCCGGGGATCGAGGTGCGGCTGTTCAACCCCTTCTGGCTGCGGGGCTGGCGCCCGCTGTCACTGCTGCTGGAGGGGCTGCTCAGCTTTCGCCGCATCAACCACCGGATGCACAACAAGCTGCTGCTGGTGGATGGTAAGCTGGCGCTGATCGGCGGGCGCAACATCGGCGATCGCTACTTCGGTCTGGATCCGCAAGCTCCCTTCGTGGATCTCGATCTCGTCTGTCAGGGGGGCCTGTGTCAGCAGATGGCGCAGGGGTTCGAGCAGTTCTGGCACAGCCGCTGGAGTCATCCCATCCGCCATCTGCTGCGCCGCGAGCTGCTGCCCGCCGAAATAGAGGTGGTCAACGACTTCCTGTTTACCATGACGGATCCGGTGGTGGCGACGGTCTACGATCTGCCCGCGGCGCTGTTTGACGAGAGCGATGTGCCGCTGCAATGGCATGAGGGGCGGGCCGAGGTGTGGTTCGACCGTCCCGGCAAGGGGCTTATCTCCCGCCCCACCACTGCCCGTCAGCTGTGGCGCCAGCTGGCTGACAATCCAGGCTCGCTGGGGTTGGTGACCCCTTACCTCATCCTTACTCGCGGGTTTCGGCACCGTCTGGCGCGGCTGCGCCAGCAGGGGGTCGCCATCGACATTCTCACCAACTCGCTGGCCAGCACCGATGTGCCGCTGGTCTATGGCGCCTACCAACGCTATCTCGGCTGGTTGCTGCGCCGCGGGATCCGGGTCGCCGAGTTTGATCATAGCCACGGCAGCCTGCACGCCAAGCTGATCCTGCTGGGGGAGGAGCGGGCGCTGTTTGGTAGCCTCAACCTCGATCCCCGCTCACTCTTTCTCAATACCGAGCTGATGCTGCATCTGCACTGCCCGCCGATCTGCGAGGCGCTGCGAATGTGGCTGGCTCGCTGGCAGGAGCAGGCGGGTGGATTGCCGCGCAAACCCGAAGGGTGGTCAAGGCGACTGATAGCCCGCCTGAGCGACTGGTTGCCACTGCGCCGTTGGCTGTGAGGCGGCCATTTTTTGTGCGAGATCTCGCAAAGGCGTGTAGGCCTTTGCCGATGCACATCGCGGGTGAATAGCCATGATAGAGTCTATCTAACTGTTTTATAACCAGTTAATGGTGGTGATAAGGCTGTTTTTTGTACTCTGATGTGAATGGAATTAGCATAAAAACGTTTTTTATTTTGTTTTTATGCGTAATATTTCAGTTGCAAGGACAAACACGGCGGCCTGTCTGCCGTGTGGACGAAGGTTGTAACGGGTAGCTGGTCGGTTGCATTGCTGCAATTGGCGCGCACTTCAGATGGGTCGCGAACTATCGGGAAGTGAAACAGAGACCCGGCGTGGCCGGACTCCAATATGGAACATGCTATTTGCGAGGGGGTGACATGGACATGTCACCCCACTTTTTTGGCCGCTCGCCACCGTTTACCTTTTTCCATGACTGTTGCTCATTGCAAGAGCCGCAGAGGGCAAGGCAATAAAAAGAGGGCCGCAATAGCGGCCCTCGGTCTCATCTGCCCGGTGGGTTAACCGGCCTTGACGCTGCGGCGACGCTGCAGCCAGACGATCGCCCCGAACAGCAGGAAGCCCGGGATCCACATCCACTCCTTGGTCCAGCGCTCGGTCGGCGCCTTGACGGTGAGGATCTCCTGATCGAACTCCAGTCCCATGGTGGCGGCTGGGCTGCCAAAGGCAACGTTGTCGATCAGCGTCTTGCCATCCTGCTCATAGAGGCTGAGCCCCAGATTGGCCAGCCGCTCTTCGCCATTTGCCCCATCCGGTACGGCGACCAGCAGGGTGAACTTGCGTGGCTTGCCCACTGCATCTTCACCGAGGATCCGCAGCCGCAGGGTGCTCTCCGCCTCCACTTCACCCATGGTTTGGGCCAGCTGGGCAGGCGGGGTCTCGCGATAGGGGTCGTGCACCATGTCCATCCAGAAACCCGGGCGGAACAGGGTAAAGGCGACCAGCAACAGCAGCACGCTCTCGTACCAGCGGCTCTTCACCAGGAACCAGCCCTGAGTGGCGGCGGCGAAGATCAGCATGGCGATGGTCGCCACGATGAAGATCAGCACGCCGTGGGCGAAGTCCACGTCGATCAGCAGCAGATCGGTGTTGAAGATAAACAGGAACGGCAGCGCCGCGGTACGCAGGCTGTAGTAAAACGCCGTGATCCCGGTCTTGATGGGATCGCCCTTGGAGACAGCGGCAGCAGCGAAGGAAGCTAGCCCCACCGGCGGCGTCACATCCGCCATGATGCCGAAGTAGAAGACGAACAGGTGCACTGCGATCAGCGGCACGATCAGCCCGTTTTGCTGCCCCAGCGTCACCACCACCGGTGCCAGCAGGCTGGACACCACGATGTAGTTGGCAGTGGTGGGCAGCCCCATGCCGAGGATCAGGCTCAACAGGGCGGTGAGCAGCAGCATCAGCAGCAGGTTGCCCATGGAGAGGAACTCCACCAGATCCGCCAGCACCAGACCAACCCCGGTCTGGGAGACCGCACCCACGATAATCCCCGCGGTGGCGGTGGCAATGCCGATACCGATCATGTTGCGGGCACCGGCAACCAGCCCTTCCCGCAGATCCACCACGCCGTCAGCGACAGTGCCGTAGTCGTGCTTGCCGTCCTTGCGCAGCCAGTTGAGCAGCGGGCGCTGGGTCAGCAGGATGATCACCAGCATCACGGTACCCCAGAAGGCCGACAGCCCCGGCGAGAGGCGTTCCACCATCAGGCACCATACCAGTACTACCACCGGCAGCAGGAAGTGCAGGCCGGAGAGCAGCACGGCGCGGGTGTTGGGCAACTCGGTGAGCGGCTTGTCGGGATCTTCGGCAGGCAGCGGTTCATTGCTGGCGGCGATCTTCAACAGGGCCACATAGGTGGCAGCCAGCAGTACCGAGATCCCCGGCAGGGCGTAGTCACCCAAAGCAGGTTTGAGCCAGCCGAGGCCATAGTAGACCGCCAGTGACAGGCCGCTGATGAGGGCCGCGCCAAAGGCAAAGCCGGTCAGGCGGCGCAGCCAGGGCTTGGGTTGATGGTTGCCGATGGGCTGCATGCCCAGTTTCAACGCCTCCAGATGGACGATGTAGAGCAGCGCTATGTAGGAGATGGCGGCAGGCAGGAAGGCGTGCTTGATGATCTCCACATAGGGGATGCCCACATACTCCACCATCAGGAAGGCGGCGGCCCCCATCACAGGTGGCATGATCTGGCCGTTGACCGAGGAGGCCACTTCCACCGCCCCCGCTTTCTCTGAACTGAAGCCCACCTTCTTCATCATCGGGATGGTGAAGGTGCCGGTGGTCACCACGTTGGCGATCGACGAGCCGGAGATCAGACCGGTGAGGCCGGAGGCGACCACTGCCGCCTTGGCGGGGCCGCCGCGTAGGTGACCGAGCAGGCTGAAGGCGAGTTGGATAAAGTAGTGACCGGCACCGGCACGCTCCAGCAGGGCGCCGAACAGCACGAACAGGAACACGAAGCTGGTGGAGACGCCAAGGGCGATGCCGAACACCCCTTCGGTGGTGATCCACTGGTGGTTGGCCAGCGCGGTGAAACCTACCCCGCGGTGTGCCAGCAGTCCCGGCATCCAGGGGCCCGCCAGGCTGTAAACCAGAAACACGATGGCGATGACCGCCAGTGCCGGCCCCAGGGCGCGGCGCGCCGCTTCCAGCAGCAGCGGAATGCCGATGCAGGCGGTCACCAGATCGGCGGTGGTGAGGGTGCCGGGACGCAGCGCCAGTGCTTCATACATCACGAACAGGTAAGAGGCGGCGCCAGCAGCGATCAGGCCGAGGGCGATATCACCGAGGGGTACCCGATCTCGCGGCGAGGAGCGAAATGCCGGGAACACCAGAAAAGCGAGCAACAGGGCAAAGGTGAGGTGAATGGAGCGGGTTTCGGTGTCATTGAGTACGCCAAACCCCACCATGAAGGGGAGTGGCGAGGCGATCCAGAGCTGGAACAGCGACCAGGCCAGCGCCAGCGCTGTGATGAGCCAGCCCATGATGCCAAGCGGCAGACGAGCGCCCACATCCTGGGCGATCAGTTCCTCGGTAGAGAGTTGTTTATCTTGCATAGGGTTAACTTGTGCCAACGAGTACAACAAGAGCGACACCCGCCCCCGCAATCAGGCGGCAGACGGGTGTCGAAGAGAGTGACAAAGGCCCCGGGGCCTTCAATCAGAGCCAGCCGCGCTCTTTGTAGTAGCGGGCAGCCCCTTCATGCAGCGGTGCAGAGAGACCTACCTTGATCATGTCGGCCTCTTTCAGGTCGGCAAAGGCAGGGTGCAGGCGCTTGAAGCGATCCAGGTTGTCGAACACCGACTTGACCAGCTGATAGACCACTTCCGGATCGGTTTTGGCGCTGGTGGAGAGCACCGCTTTGCCACCGATGGAGGGGGTCGGTTTATCGCTGCCCTTGTAGATGCCGCCCGGGATCTCGGCCTTGCTGTAGTAGCTCTTCTCGGCCAGCAGCTTGTCGATGTCGGCGCCGGTCACAGGTACCAGTACTGCATCTGTGGTGGTGGAAGCTTCCTGAATGGCACCGTTCGGGTGACCCACGAAGTAGCTCATGGCGTCGATGTTGTTGTCACCGAGGGCGGAGGCCTGTTCGGCCGGCTTCAGCTCGGAGACCAGACCGAAGTCACCCTTCTTCCAGCCTTTGACCGCCATGATCTCTTCCATGGTGTCACGCTGGCCGGAGCCCGGGTTGCCGATGTTGACGCGCTTGCCTTTCAGGTCGTCGAAGCTGGCGATCTTGGCATCGCGGCGAGCCAGGATGGTGAACACCTCGCTCTGCAGGGAGAAGACGGCGCGCATGTCGTCCATAGCCCCTTCGGCCTGGAACGGTGGCAGCCCCTTCATCGCCTTGAACTGGTGGTCGGATTGCATGATGCCGAAGTTGAATTCACCGCTGCGGATGCCGTTGACGTTGGCAACACCACCGCCACTGGCCGGGGCGTTGCACTTGATCTGGTGATCGGCGGCGCCGCGATTGAGGAAGCGGCAGATGGACTGGCCAGCGACATAGTAGACGCCGGTCTGACCGCCGGTGCCTATGGTTACGAAGCGCTCCTGCGCTTGTACCGGACCACCGAATGAGACACCGACCAGAGCCGCCGACAGGGCGCATGCCAAAGTTAATCCTTTCATTTTTTCTCCCTTTTCTTTGATTTTGTTTATCCGATCCCCGGATAAATTGATGGCAATCCCGTTCTGCGCCGGGCTTGCCCGCTCTTCTCGTTGCGCGAAAGCGGGGGAGTTTATTCCCCCCTTTTCCGGCAGTCACCCTCATCCTGTGGTGAGGCTACCGACCTCCTGTCGGTCGAAGATAAATTGGCCCCTGAGGGGCCAAATAAAAAGTTGCAAGCACTCCGATTAAGCACATTTACCCAACATAAATCAAACGAAATGGCAAAATAACGGAGTTAAATCTTGAGAAACATGACCTCGATCATTCATTTTCTTGCCGAAGATTAATTTGATATGGAGGGAAATGGAAGAGGGAAAAACTACGAGAGGATTCTAATGCGGCCCTTGCGTGACAAGGGCCGGAGTCATGAGAGATCAGTTGGCCGGGGTGGCCAGATCCAGGATAAAGGCGTATTCCAGCGCGATATCCTCGTAGGCTTTGAAGCGGCCCGACTTGCCGCCGTGGCCGGCGTCCATGTCGGTGTTCAGTAACAACTTGTTATCATTCGTCTTCAGTTCGCGCAGCTTGGCGACCCACTTGGCGGGCTCCCAATACTGCACTTGCGAGTCGTGCAGCCCGGTGGTGACCAGCAGGTTGGGGTAGGCTTGAGCCTTCACCTGATCGTAGGGGCTGTAGCTCTTCATGTAGTCGTAGTAGCGCTTCTGGTTCGGGTTGCCCCACTCGTCATACTCCCCGGTGGTGAGGGGAATGGACTCGTCCAGCATGGTGGTAACCACATCGACGAACGGCACCTGCGCCACCACGCCGCGATAGAGTTCGGGCGTCTGATTGATGACGGCCCCCATCAGCAGACCACCGGCGCTGCCGCCCATGGCGTAGACCTGATCTTTGGCACCGTAGCCTTGCTCCACCAGCGCTTTGGTGACATCGATAAAGTCATTGAAGGTGTTCTGCTTTTTCAGCAGTTTGCCATCTTCGTACCAGTGACGGCCCAGCTCTTCACCACCCCGGATATGGGCGATGGCGTAGACGAAGCCTCTGTCCAGAAGGCTCAGGCGCGAGCTGCTGAAGTCGGGATCCATGCTGGCGCCGTAGGATCCATAGCCATAGACCAGCAGCGGATTCTTGGGCGCATCGGCCTGCTCTTTCTTGAACTTGTCCTTGCGATAGACCAACGACACCGGCACCGATACACCGTCGCGGGCGGTCACCCAGAGTCGCTCGCTGGCGTACTGGTCGGCCTTGAAGCCGGCCACCGGCTGCTGCTTGAGCAGGGTGCGCTTGCCGCTCGCCATATCCAGCTCATAGGTGGAGGCGGGGGTGGTCATGGAGGAGTAGCCATAGCGCAGGGCGCTGGTATCCGGCTCCGGGTTGTAGGCGAGCCAGGTGACATAGGCGGGATCATCGAAGGCGATCTCCTTCTCGTCACCGCTCTGCCAGTTGATCTGGCGCAGTCGGGTCAGCCCCTTGTTGCGCTCTTCCAGTACCAGCCAATCCTTGAACAGGGCGTAGCTCTCCAGCAGCACGTCCGGATTGGGGGCAATCACCGCCTTCCAGCGATCCACCGGGCTCTCTTTGGTCTCGTAGAGGCCGAAGTTCTTGCCATCCTTGTTGGAGCGCACATAGAAGCGGCCGCGGTAGTGATCCAGGCTGTATTCGTGATCCACCTGGCGGGGCAGGAACAGGCGGGGGGCGTGCTCCGGCTGGTTGGCATCGATCAGCCGTGCTTCGCCGGTGGTGGTGCTGGAGAGGGCGATGACGATGAAATCTTCCGAGGTGGTGGCGTAGAGGCTGATGTAGAAGGAGTCATCCTTCTCCTCGTAGACCAGCTTGTCCGTGGCCGGATCCGTCCCTAGCCTATGGCGATAGACCTGATAGGGCAGCAGGGTCTGCGGGTGCTTGCGCACATAGAAGACGGTCTTGTTGTCGTTGGCCCACACCAGATTGCCGGAGGTATTTTCCAGTTTGTCGGTGGCCCACTGGCCGCTCTCCAGATCGAGGAACTGGATCTGGTACTGACGGCGGGAGAGGAAATCTTCCGCCACCGCCAGCCAGCGGTTGTTGCGGCTCACTTCAAGGGCGCCGAGGGCATAGAACTCGTGCCCTTCAGCCCGCAGGTTGCTGTCGAGCAGCAGACTTGACTGCTCTTCACCGAGCTTGGTGCGCGAGTAGATCCCGTACTCCTTGCCCGGCTCATAGCGGGTCTGGTAGCGGTAGCCATTTTTCACATAGGGCACCGACTCATCCTGCTGGGGGATGCGGGCGACCATCTCTTTATAGAGTTGTTCGCGCAGGGGTTGGGTCGGCTTGAGCATGGCCTCGGTATAGGCGTTCTCGGCCTTGAGATAGTCCAACACCTCGGGCTTCTGCCGCTCGTCGTCACGCAGCCAGTAGTAGTTGTCGATGCGGGTATCCCCGTGTTTTTTCAGGGTGCGGGGATGTTTGGCGGCCACGGGCGGCTGGATTGGATGTTCGCTTGTCAGCATGGCGGGCTCTTCATTGGCATAAGTGGGGGGGAGAACTGTCAGAAAGGCTAGCAGCAGAACTCCTCGGGAAAAGGTAAACATGTCGCATCCTTGGCGCTGGAAAGGGTTGGTAGACCTGAGCATCGGCTCCATGAATTGGCGTTAAATCTGCCCCTTGTTGCCGGTGGTTGCAAGCAATCCCTTGTTATTGCAGGAAATGTAATCAAAAAAAGCCGCTATCTCGCGATAGCGGCCCTCTTTCTGGCCATGAGCGGCAAGAGTCCGCTCAGGTGTGCCTCACATGATATGGGAGTGCCCTCTCATGGCCAGTTTTCGTCAGCCGGGGTAGCTCGACCAGCGGTTGGTCGCGCCCTCGTTGCTGATACTCAGTACCTCATAGGGATGGCCCGGAATATCCATGCCCGGTGCACTCTGGGGCATGCCCGGAATGGTCAGGCCACGGATCGCCGGTTTTTCCCTGAGCAGCTTCTGCACATCGGCGGCCGGTACATGCCCCTCGATCACATAGCCATTTACGATACCGGTATGGCAAGAAGCCAGTTCCGGCGCGATACCGTATTGCTGCTTCACTGCGCCGAGCTGTTCGGTTTCGATGACCTCCAGTTCGAAGCCATTCTGCTCCATGTGCTCGTTCCAGCTTTGGCAGCAACCACAATATTTGGATTTGTAGACGGTCATCTTCTCGGCCGCGAGGGCCGAAAAGCTGACGGTACCGGCCAGCATGGCCAGTAACAGGGGTTTGTACATCACTCACCTCAGATTGAAAGAAAAGATGCCCGATACGGGATGCGTTTCAGATCCGGGGGCGTGGGGGACGTTCGAGCCGCTCGCACGGGGCGTCCGGCATAAAGAGAGAGGGGGAGACGAAGTCGGGGGTATCCGGTTCCAATACGGCGACCGTCAGGCTGTCGCTGCCTATCAGCGTCATCGAGAGGGCGGTGGTAAAGCTGCCACAGGGCATCGCTTTTTCCAGGGTACGCTCGCTCTGGCTGCAGTGGGTAGTCAGGGTACAGAGGTCGGTTGCGGCCCGGCTGCCAAACGACATCAACACCAGCACCAGACTCCACAAGGGGAGCCAGCGACGGGCGTGAGCGAGTTGGCGACGGGTGAGAACCATGGAATGACTCGAAAATAACAAGGGGCACATGGTAACCCTGTGCCCCGGGGGAGGGTCAAGCCCTCCCCATGGTGTCAGTCAGCCAGGATTAAGGTTGCTGACGGGTCGCCGCCAGCACGATCTCGCGCACGCAGACGTTGGCAGGCTGGTTCCAGGCGTAGAGCACGGCATCGGCGATCACTTCCGGCGCAATGACGCCACCCATCTGATCTTTCCAGTCGTGGTAACCGGCCTTGATGCTCTCGTCAGTGGTGTGGCTGAGCAGCTCGGTCTCGACTGCACCCGGGGCAATGGTCACCATCCGCACGCCGACATCGGCCACCTCTTCCCGGATGTTCTCGGTCAGGGCGTGCACTGCGAACTTGGTGGCGCAGTAGGCAGCATGGTTCGGGAAGGTCTTGCGACCGGCAATGGAGCTGATGTTGATGATGGTACCGCTGCGGCGCTCCTTCATGCCTGCCAGCACTGCGTGGACGCCGTTCAGCACCCCCATCACGTTGATGTTGAGCATCTGCTGCCACTCGGCGGGATCCTGCACATCGGCCTGACCCAGCAGCATGACTCCGGCGTTGTTGACCATGCAGCCGACCGGGCCAAATTTGGCTTCTGCCTGCTGGACTGCGGCCTTCATGGCTGCGGTGTCGGTCACATCGACCCCGATGCAGAGGGTATCGGGCAGGTTCAGCGCCTGCATCGGCTCGACCCGGCGGGCCAGCAGTAGCAGCGGATGACCGGCGGCAGAGAAGGCACGGGCGATGGCGGCACCGATCCCGGCGGAGGCGCCGGTGATCACGACGAGAGATTTGGACATGGGTCTTTCCTTCTGATTCAAGAGTCGGTTTGAGCAAACAGGTGGCTGGCCAGCACGGAACCCAATCACTATAGTCACTGTATCTATAAGTGATAAATATTGTTTTCCGCTGGTTATCATCTGAAAAAACTATGGTTGGTTTATGCTTGACTTGAGATTGCTGCGTTTCTTCATCGCCATCTATGAAGAGAAGAACATCACGGCGGCGGCCGAGCGCTGCCACGTCAGCCAGCCCTCCCTCTCGGCGGGGCTGCGCCAGCTGGAAGAGGCGCTCGGTGACAGCCTGTTTGTCCGGGGCAAGAAAGGGGTGGTGGCGAAAGATCCGGCCCACTATCTCTATCCTCACGCAGTCAAGCTGGTGGAGGAGGCGCGCCGTCTGCCGGAGCTGTTTCGCCAGAAAGCGACGCGTGCGAGGCTCAATATCGCCATCATGCCGGACTTGAGTCGCCGTCGGGTGGCCGGGCTGCTGCAGCAAGTACAGCGCGTGTTGCCGCAGCTGGATCTCACCCTTTCCGACTACACCACACCCGCCGACTGCCGCTTGACGCTGGATGCCTTGCGCCGGGAGGACGAGATCTTTCTGCCGCTGTGGGAGGAGGATTACGTGCTCTGCGTACCGGTCGACCATCCCCTTGCCAGTCGCGAAAGGATCGAGCTCGCCGAGCTGCAACATTATGATTTTATTGAGTGCCCGCCCTGCGAAGCCCATCAGCAGACTATCGGCCTGCTGGCCTGTGACCGCCTTACCCTCAATCTGGTGGCCAAGGCCGAGAGCAAGGGGCTGGTGATGGCGCTGGTGCTGGCGGGGGTCGGCATCAGTTTCCTGCCGGACGGGCTGGTCGAGGATGAGGCGGGGCTCTGTACCCTGCCGGTGAGCGGGCCGCGGATGTTTCGCCGGATTGGGCTCTGCTATCCCGCCCACCAGACCCTCAATCCGGCGCTACGGGAGCTGATCCCCGAGTTGGCAGGCTATGGCGCTTCCTGATAAGGTCGCTCTCCTGTGCACCTTTACGATGCAGCTCCCCAGACTCCCCTTTTCTGTTTACCTCGCCTTGCACCGCAAGGCTTTGTTCGGGTGATGTGGTCATGAAACGCATTCTGGTTATTTTTTCCCATCCCGCGCTGCAGAGCTCGCGGGCCAACAAGCAGCTGTTGCAGGCGATTGAGGGGCTGGAGGGGGTCAAGGTTCACGACCTCTATCAGCACTATCCCGACATGTTTATCGATGTGAAGCGGGAGCAGGCGCTGCTCTGTGAGCACGACATTATTGTCTTCCAGCACCCGTTTTACTGGTACTCCTGCCCGGCCATCATGAAAGAGTGGATGGATCTGGTGCTGGAGTATGGCTACGCCTACGGCCCCGAAGCCCACGCCCTCAAGGGCAAGCAGTGGCTGAGCGCCATCACCACCGGCGGGGCGCCGGAGTCCTACTGCAGCGAGGGTTACAACAGCCGACCGCTGCTCGATTTTCTGCTGCCATTTCAGCAGGCTGCCACCTTGTGCGGCATGAACTGGCTGCCCCCTTTCGTGCTGCACTCCTTTCACAAGATCAAGGATCCCGCCGCCCTGCGCCGTTGCGGTCAGGATTACCGCCAGCTGCTTTGCGCTTTGCGTGACGATCAGCTGACCCCGGAGCAACTGGCCGGGCGCCCTTATCTGCGCGACTTGCTGGAGGTGCTCTGATGAAACACTGGCAGCTTGCTGGTCGAGCTTATGAGCCGGATCTGATGTTCACACGGAGGGCTGACTGATGGGCCACGGGATCCTGTTTGATGCCTTTATCTACCTCTCCGCCGCCGTTATCGCGGTGCCGCTGGCCAAGCGCTGGGGGCTGGGCTCAGTGCTCGGCTACCTGCTGGCGGGGATCATCATAGGCCCCTTTCTGCTGGGGCTGGTGGGGGAGCAGAAGGACGTGATGCACTTCGCCGAGTTTGGCGTGGTGCTGATGCTGTTTCTGGTTGGGCTGGAGTTGCGTCCGGCCCTCTTGTGGCAGCTGAAGGGGCCGATCCTCGGCACCGGCGGCCTGCAGGTGCTGCTCACCACGGCGGCACTGACCGGCGTGGCGCACCTGATCGGTCTGCCGCTGCAACAGGGGCTGGCCATCGGCCTCATTCTGGCGCTCTCCTCCACCGCCATCGTTCTGCAGAGCCTGCAGGAGCGTAAATTGATGCAGAGCGAGAGCGGTCGCTCCGCCTTTGCGGTGCTGCTGTTTCAAGATATTGCGGTCATTCCGATCCTGGCGCTGCTGCCGCTGCTGGCCATGGCACCGGTCGCCAGCAATGGTGGCTCCGAGCTGGCAGGTTGGCAGCATGGTCTGCTGGTAGTCGCGGCCATCTCCGGCATAGTGCTGGGTGGTCATTACCTGATGCGGCCGGTATTTCGTGCCATCGCCCAGTCCCACATGCGGGAGATCTTCGTCGCCGCCGCCCTGCTGCTGGTGATCGCTATCGCTGTGTTGATGGAGTCGGTGGGGCTTTCGCCTGCACTTGGCTCCTTCCTCGCCGGCGTGGTGCTGGCCGACAGCGAATATCGCCACGAGCTGGAGGCAGACATTGAGCCGTTCAAGGGCTTGCTGCTCGGCCTGTTCTTTATGTCGGTGGGGGCTGGCATCAACTTCGGCCTGTTTGCCGAACATCCTTTTCTCATCCCGACGCTGGTGGTGGGGCTGATGGTGCTCAAATGGCTGGTGTTGATGGCACTCGGCTTCATCATCCGCATCTCGCCGAGTCAACGCTGGACCTTCGCGCTGGCGCTCGCACAGGGCGGTGAGTTTGCCTTCGTGCTCTTCTCGTTTGCCGCCCAGAACCGGGTGCTGCCCGGCGAGACCATCTCGTTGCTGACGCTGGTGGTAGCGCTCTCCATGGCGCTCACCCCACTGCTGCTGATCCTCAACGATCGGGTGATCCAGCCCTGGTTCGATTATCGTAACCAGAGCGACGCACCGCAGCATGAGCAACCTGAGCTGGTGGAGCATCCGGTGATCATCGCGGGCTTCGGCCGCTTCGGTCAGATCGTGGGGCGTCTGCTGCATGGTCACGGCATCGGCACCACCATCCTCGAGCAGGATGCCAGCCAGATAGAGACCCTGCGCAAGTATGGCTATCAGGTCTTCTATGGCGATGCCAGCCGGATCGATCTGCTCCATGCCGCAGGGGCGCACAAGGCGAAGCTGCTGGTGCTCTCCATCAACGATCCGGCTACCTCGCTGGCGGTGATCGAGATGGTGCAGAAGCACTTCCCGCACCTGAAGATCCTGGCGCGAGCGCTGGATCGGCCCCACGCCCATGAGATCCTGCGCCACGGGGTCGAGAGCGTGCACCGGGAAACCCTGGGCTCTGCGGTCGATCTGGGGGTGGAAGCCCTGACCCAGCTCGGTTTTCGGGCCAACCAGGCCTGGCGGGCGGGGCAGACCTTCAAGCAGCACGATAACTGGCTGTTGCGCGAGCAGGTCAACTATCTGGACGACGAACACACTTATATCAACAAGAGCCTGCAATACCGGGAGATCCTCTCCGATCTGTTGCAAGACGACGAGGAGGGGCAGGAGCGTATCCATGCCCACAACTGGAACAGCGGGCTACCCGACGACGACAAGGAAGCAAAATGATTGCCTATTACCCCATGTTCAAACACCTGCATATGACGCTGGCGCTGGTCAGTCTGCTGCTCTTTATCTATCGCTGGAGTCTGGCGCTGGCTGGCAGCGATCGGTTGCAGCAGAAGTGGCTGAAGATCCTGCCTCATATCAACGACACCTTCCTGCTGCTGTTTGGTGTGTTGCTGGCGGTGGCCTTGCAGTTGAGCCCGGGTCAACAACCCTGGCTGATGGCCAAGCTGATTGCACTGGTACTCTATATCGGTCTGGGTGTCATGGCGCTCAAGCGCCCGGCCCGCGGTCAGAAGCTGGTGGCCGGTGTGGCGGCACTGGCGGTATTTGGCTACATGGTCGGTGCGGCCATCATCAAGTCAGCCTGGTCGTGGCTGATGTGAGCAAAAGGGGAGAGTCATGCTCTCCCCTGAAATCATATTCCGTGATGAATTAATTAATCGGAGTTTTATGCTGACAATAAATCGCAACATAGAACTTTCATTTGAGGGATTTTTGGCTAATTTTAGCCTCTAGCGGCTCCTTTTTTGAGTGCATTGTCTTTGTAAATCAATTGTTTAGTGTGTTTTGTATGAAAATGGCGACAGTTGTCGCAGCAAAACTTGCGACATAGACTGTCGCAAGTCACGACTAGCATACAGTCAACGCTAAACCAGTGAAGGCAAGCACCATGAGCAAGAAGCTGTTACGACAACTGACCTTGGCGCGTTGCATCCCGCACCGCCCTTACAAGCTGACCGCCAGCCAACTCCAGGTAAAACTGGAAGAGGAAGGCATCCACGTCAGTCTGCGTACCGTGCAACGGGACCTGGAGGAGATGTCCGGCATGGGACTGTTCGACCTCACCTCGGACGAGCGCAGCAAACCCCATGGCTGGTGCTTCGAGCGCCACGGCCTCAACGACTTTGCCAATATCATGCCGCTCTCGCTGGCGGTTGCCCTGAAAACCTGGAGTGATCAGGCGAGCCAACTGTTGCCGGCGAGTGTACTGACCGAATTGAATCCGCTGGTCGACAAGGCGAGCCAGGTGATCCGTGACAGCCAGAGCGAACTGGCCGAACGCTGGCTGGAGAGTGTCCACCAGTCACCGCGCCCGTTTGCCGGCAACCCGGAGATCCGCCGCAGCACCCTGATCCGCGATGCGCTCTGGCGTGGTCGCAAGTTCAGTGCCGAGATCCAGCGCGTGATCAAAGAGCGCACCGTATGGCTCTGCTACGACCGTATCAACCCGCTCGGCATTCTCAATCAGCCGGACGGTCCGATCCTGCTCTGCACTCTGTCCGAGCTGGATCCCAAGGTCTACGGCATTCCGTTCGACCATATCAAGAACGTGGAGCTGACCAACTTCAGCGCCACCCAGCCGAAGGATTTCAATATCCAGAAGCTAATCCGTGATCAGGGCTATCAGGATGTGAGCGGCCCGATCCGCTTCGTCGGCCGGATCGATGCCAACAGCCAGTCCTTGGTGGATAACCAGATCCCCGGCAACAATCCGCGTATGACCCGCTATGACAAGCGCAGCGTGGTGGTGGAGACCGAAGTGCAGGACACCCCGGAGTTTCGCAGCTGGTTGAACAACATCGGCGGTGAACTGGAGGTGCTGGCACCGGAATCGTTGCGCAAGGCCTATCTCAATCCGGCCAACCGCTTGAGCTGATTAAAAAATTGGAATGTTGAAGAGTCGAGCTTGGTCTCGGCTCTTTTTTTTGCGGTTTTTTTAAGCATATTTATTCAACTAATTTTTAAGTCTTAACGTCAGGATTGAACCGTTTTCCTGCCCCGTTTTCGGGGGCGAAACTCGTGTAAGAGATCTGCCATAGCGACTGTAAGAGGCTGGCGCTTTGAGCCGTACGCGAAGCCATGCCAGAATGATCGAGCTTTCCCGTGAAACTAAATAAATGGCTGATATTAAAGGGTTAGTTTTTAAGTTCATTTTTTGAAATGGGAGCTGCATCGGATCTTTATCATCGGATGGCCCTTGTTCGGGGTGCGCATTTCCTTAGTATGGGTCTCACAAGGACGGAGCTGGTTCGGCAGGATGCAGGGCAGCGCATAAAGATGGAATAGTCCGCAGGATGTGGACAAGGGACACCTCAGGATGAGCTCGATAATCAGGATGAGCTCGATAATCAGGATGATTATCGTCACGGATGAATAAAGGAACACCGCGGGATGCGGCAGGACACTCTCGGGATGGGAGCAGAACGAACGGAACCTCGTTCTTCAGGATGAACAGGACCTCGCCGGATGCGAGAGGAATACTTCAGGATGAAGTGAGATAACCCGGATGGTTATCTGTCAGGAAGACGCAAGGAACCCCACAGGACGTGGTAATGGACACCTCCAGGATGGAGACAGTGAAGCAGTTCAGGATGAATTGCCAGGCCAGGAACGCCGCAGGACACGCCAACGGATTGGAAAGGGGATATTCCAAAGGATTAGGATAACGTCAGGGATTGCAGGGAGCATTGCAGTTCTACGGACAGGACGACACGACTCTAGGGGACGGCTACCGCCGTCCCCTTTTCTTTTATGGTTTGCCCGAGAGATTGCCGCGCTGGGCGGCGTTGACGATCTCTTGCAGGCGCTGACGAATGTCGACCATGCCAAACACGCCAAATATCAGCACAGTGACAAACTCGGTCTTGGTGACCTCGAAGTAGCGTTTGCAAGCTGCCTTGATCATGCTGGCCTGCAGCCAGTGCAGCAGGGCGACGATCACGCCGCAGACCGGCAGAAAGCCGTTGAGTTTGCCGGGCAGCGGGGCAATCAGGCTCATCAGCACGCCAAACCAGAAGAACAATATCAGCCCCATCGCCAACAGATTAAAGACTCGCTTCATTGTTTACCTCCCTTAGATAGAGTTGGTAGCAGACTTGGCCTGCCTGTTTGTCCTTGAGTAGTTGCCAGCTGGCAGGAAGTGCCAGATCGGCCATCTCCTTCTCCCGCTCCAGATAGATGAGGGCGTCCGGTGCCAGCCAGCCGCGCTGCTCCAGCAGTTCGCACACTTGCGGCAGCAGCTCGCGGCGAAACGGCGGATCGAGGAATACCAGATCAAACGGCGTGGCCGGGCCTTGTAGCCAGCTCACTGCATCTGACTGGATCACCTGACCCTGACTGCTGCCGAGGGCGGTCAGGTTCTTCTTGATCTGGTCGGCGGCCCCCTTGTCCATTTCGATCAGGGTCACCTGCTCGGCATAGCGCGACAGCGCCTCCAGTCCGAGTCCGCCGCTACCGGCAAACAGATCCAGGCAGCGGGTGCCGCGAATGTGGGGGGCCAGCCAGTTGAAGATGGTCTCCTTGACGCGATCCGTGGTGGGTCTGAGCCCCTCCACATCCTTGACCGGCAATTTGCGGCCTCGCCACTGGCCGCTGATGATTCTTACAAAGCCCGATCTTCCTTGCGGGGCGGGACTCTTGCTCGGGTTGCTACGGCTGGATTTCACTCTGGGCATCGCGTTTCATCGTCAGAAAATAAAGTGGTAGTATAAGGCGGTTCATTTTTATGCCGACCCGCCAAGGGACGGCTATCTTAGCAGTCAGCCTTTGATGTGAGTATTTTTAGATGGCAAAAGGTTTGTTTTCCTGGCTGGGTTTCGGCCGCAAGAAAGAAGAGGCTGAGGCTGTCCAACCACAGACACCCCAAGCCACCCCCGTTACCGTTGAGCCCGAGGTCACTGCTACCCCCGCTCCCGTTTCCGATACCACTGTTTCCGATAGTACGCCGGCCGTTGCCCCCGAAGTGCCTGCCAGCGCACAGAATTCCGTTTTGCAAGATGATTGCTGCCTGCCGACCGAGCTGGACGATCACGGCCCGCTGGTGGTGGAGGAGTGCGCCTCCGATCTGGAGCCGGTGATCGTCAACGAAACGCTGATCGCCGAAGAGGAGCGTGCCGCTGAAGCCGCTCGCACTGCCGCAGAGGCGCAAGCCGCTGAGGTCAAGGCAGTCGAAGAGGCTCGTATTG
The DNA here is from genome assembly GCF_963870295.1 of Aeromonas sp. ANP5. NCBI lineage: Bacteria > Pseudomonadati > Pseudomonadota > Gammaproteobacteria > Aeromonadales > Aeromonadaceae > Aeromonas > Aeromonas sp. ANP5. Next base: position 31,347 of record NZ_CAWMRY010000024.1, read on the forward strand.
CTGCCGAAGCTCGTGCTGCGGAAGAGGCCCGTATTGCAGCCGAAGCGCGTGCTGCGGAAGAGGCTCGTATTGCTGCCGAGGCTCGCGCCGCGGAAGAATCTCGCATTGCCGCCGAAGCCCGCGCCGCGGAAGAGGCTCGCATTGCTGCCGAAGCCCGCGCTGCAGAAGATGCTCGTATCGCCGCCGAAGCCCGTGCCGCGGAAGAGGCTCGCATTGCTGCAGAAGTTCGCGCCGCGGAAGAGGCTCGTATTGCTGCCGAAGCCCGTGCTGCGGAAGAGGCTCGCATTGCTGCCGAGGCTCGCGCCGCGGAAGAGGCCCGTATTGCTGCCGAAGCCCGTGCTGCGGAAGAGGCCCGTATCGCTGCCGAGGCTCGCGCCGCGGAAGAGGCTCGTATTGCTGCCGAAGCCCGTGCTGCGGAAGAAGCTCGTATTGCCGCCGAAGCCCGTGCTGCGGAAGAAGCTCGCATTGCCGCTGAAGCTCAGGCTGCGGAAGAAGCCCGTATCGCCAAAGAGGCCCAGCGAGCGGAAGATATGCGCCTGGTCGCCGCGATGGAGGCTGAGGCCGCAGCCCTAGCCGCTCTGCCGCTGGCCGCCAAGGTGGACGACGACACCCAGGACAAACCGCAGCGGGAGGGCTTCTTTGCTCGCCTCAAGCGCAGTCTGGTACGCACCAAGGAGAATATCGGCTCCGGTTTCTTCGGCCTGTTCCGTGGCAAGAAGATCGACGATGAGCTGTTTGAAGAGCTGGAAACCCAACTGCTGACCGCCGATCTCGGTGTGGATACCACTACTCGTATCATCGAGGGGCTGGTGCAGCACGCGGATCGCAAGCAGCTCAAGGATGCCGAGGCGCTCTACGGCCTGCTCAAGCAGGACATGGGCGAGATGCTGGCCAAGGTCGAGCAGCCGCTGGTGATCGACACCAGCAAGAAGCCTTATGTGATCCTGATGGTCGGCGTAAACGGCGTCGGCAAGACCACCACCATCGGCAAGCTGGCCAAGCAGTTCCAGGCTGAAGGCAAGAGCGTGATGCTGGCGGCGGGTGACACCTTCCGTGCCGCAGCGGTCGAACAGCTGCAGGTTTGGGGTCAGCGCAACAACATTCCGGTGATTGCCCAGCATACCGGTGCCGACTCCGCTTCCGTCATTTATGACGCCATCGAGGCCGCCCGCTCCCGCGGGGCTGATGTGCTGATCGCCGACACCGCCGGTCGCCTGCAGAACAAGAGCAACCTGATGGAAGAGCTCAAGAAGGTCGTGCGGGTGATGAAGAAGCTGGATGAAGAGGCGCCCCACGAGATCATGCTGACTCTGGATGCAGGCACCGGCCAGAACGCCCTGAGCCAGGCCAAGCTGTTCAGCGAGGCGGTTGGCCTGACCGGCATCACTCTCACCAAGCTGGATGGCACCGCCAAGGGCGGCGTCATCTTCGCGGTGGCCGACAAGTTCCAGATCCCGATCCGCTACATCGGGGTGGGCGAGGGGATCGACGATCTGCGTCCCTTCGTTGCCAACGATTTCATCGAGGCGCTCTTTAGCCGCGATGAATAAGTCCGGCCGCGATGAGTCAGCTCAGCCGTGATGAGTAAGTGTTCCATACCCCGACTCCGGTCGGGGTTTGTCAATTTCAGGGAACCGTTATGATTCGTTTTGACAAGGTCAGCAAGGTATACAGCGGCGGCCATCAGGCGCTGCAAAAGGTCAGCTTTCACCTGCGCAAGGGAGAGATGGCCTTTCTGACCGGGCACTCGGGGGCGGGCAAGAGTACCCTCCTGAAACTGATCAGCGTGATGGAGCGCCCGACCGATGGTCGTGTCTTCTTTCATGGCGATGATGTTAGCCATATCCAGCGCAGCCAGATCCCCTATGTTCGCCGCCAGATCGGGATGATCTTTCAGGATCACCGCCTGCTGATGGACCGCACCGTGTTCGACAACGTGGCGCTGCCGCTGGTGATCGATGGCTACAGCCACGCCGATATCAACAAGCGGGTGGCGGCGGCGCTGGACAAGGTGGGGCTGCTCGGCAAGGAGCGTTACCAGCCGCGCATGCTCTCCGGTGGTGAGCAGCAGCGGGTCGGCATCGCCCGCGCCATCGTCAACAAGCCGCCGCTGCTGCTGGCGGATGAACCGACCGGTAACCTGGACCCCCAGCTCTCCATGGATATCATGCGGCTATTCCAGGAGTTCAACAATTTTGGGGTCTCGGTACTGATTGCCACCCACGATCTGGGGCTGATCGCCCGTATGCGCTATCGCACCCTGACCCTCAAGGCGGGCCGCATGTATTCGGCCGGGGAGGAGCTCTGATGGCTATCGTTCGTCATAAACAACCGCCGCTGCGCCGTCTGATGATGTACGGGGTTGACCATGTGCGGCAGGCGTTTGCCAGTCTCGGGGAGTTGTGGCGCAATCCGCTCGCCTCCCTGATGACGCTGGCGGTGCTTGGCGTCAGTCTGGCGCTGCCCTCCTGTTTCCACGTGTTGCTGAAAAACGCCGAGGTGGTTGAGGGGAGCTGGCAGAGTAGTTCCCAGATCTCCCTTTACCTGCGCAAGGATCTGCCGGAGCAGAGTATTCTCGATCTGCAACACAGGATCCTGCTCTATCCCGAGGTGGATTCGGTCACCTACCTGAGCCGTGACGATGCGTTGCGGGAGTTTCGCGAGATCTCCGGCTTCGGCGATGCGCTCGATTATCTGGACAGCAACCCGCTACCGCCGGTGCTGAGCGTGATCCCGGATCCGCGCTGGCAGAACCCGGAAGGGGCCGCCGAGCTGCTCAGCAAGCTCAATAACGAGGTGGGGGTCGAACAGGGCAAACTGGATCTGCAGTGGCTAACCCGGTTGCAGGGGATCATGAACCTGCTGCGCCACACCATTACCGGTATCGCGGTGCTGCTGCTCTCCGCCGTATTGCTGATTGTCGGCAATACCCTGCGTCTCAACATCCTCAACCAGCGTTCCGAGATTGAAGTGCTCAAGCTGGTGGGGGCGACCGATTCCTTTATTCATCGTCCTTTCCTCTATACCGGTATCTGGTTCGGGGTCATCGGCGGCATGCTGGCCTGGTGGCTGACCGAAGTGATGGTGATCTGGAGCGAAGGGGTGGTGAAGGAGCTGGCGGGCTTGTATAACAGTAACTTCCGGCTGGTTGGCATGGGGGCGGTAGACGGGATCAATCTGCTCTTGCTGGGCGCCCTGCTGGGGCTGATTGCCTCCTGGTTCTCGGTCCATCGCCACATTCGCGACATCGAACCATCCTGATTACTTTGTCATCAAAGTAAATCGCTGGATTTTGAGAGGCGGATCAAGTAAAAGAGGGGCCGTTTCTGGCTTGGCCCCCATAGTCAGAGTATTCTGAATAACAATGATCTTCCGGATCTTCGCTAGATCCAGTGAACCTTCTGATTTATAAGCAGTCTATTAAAGCTGAAGCATTTATACGGGTGTGGCCCCTCTGCCTTGCTCGTCAGACTTGGCAAGCATGTGAAGGTTGCGAGCTCCGCAACAATGGACTTAGCATGCTACTTTTCGGGGGTCCTTCATTGTGACCCCCTTTTTTTGACTGTTCATTCATGATTCATCCTGCAGGCTTAAGATAAGCCGGTCTAAAACTGGGCATGTTCTTTGATACACGCCGCAGAATGGCATCCGGTCAGTAGACAGACCCTCTCAGGGTGTTAGACTGATTCGATTGAAAAGTAAGAGGTAACAGATGGGAACTTCATTGCAGCGCACTATGGCTCTGATTCCGCAAGGTAGTCTGGAAGGCTATATCCAGGCAGTAAACTCTATTCCTGTGCTGAGCGCAGAGGAAGAGCGTGAACTGGCTGAGCGTTTGCAGCAGGATGGCGATCTCGAGGCTGCTCGTCAGCTGGTTATGTCGCATCTGCGCTTTGTCGTTCATGTCGCCAAGAGTTATGCCGGTTACGGTCTGCCTCAGGCCGATCTGGTTCAGGAAGGCAACATCGGCCTGATGAAGGCGGTCAAGCGCTTCGACCCGACGGTCGGCGTGCGTCTGGTCTCCTTTGCCGTGCACTGGATCAAGGCCGAAATTCACGAATATGTCCTGCGCAACTGGCGCATGGTCAAGGTGGCGACCACCAAGGCCCAGCGCAAGCTCTTCTTCAACCTGCGCAAATCCAAAAAGCGTCTGGGCTGGCTGAACCACGAAGAGGTTCAGGCCGTGGCGGCCGATCTCGGCGTCTCCGCAAGCGATGTGACCGAGATGGAAGCGCGGATGGCCAACTACGATCAGGCGTTCGATCTGGTGGGTGATGATGAAGAAGAGGGCGGTTTCGCTCCGGTTCACTATCTGGAGGACAAATCCTCCGATCTGGCCGCGACCATCGAGAATGACAACTGGGACGATCACGCGACCCGTCGCCTGAGCTCGGCCCTCGCCACCCTGGATGAGCGCAGCCAACACATCATCCGCGCCCGCTGGCTCGATGATGACAGCAAGACTACTCTGCAGGAGCTGGCCGATACCTACGGCGTCTCTGCCGAGCGTGTGCGTCAGCTTGAGAAAAACGCACTCAAGAAGCTGAAAGATGCCATGGAAGCCTGATGCTTCCTCTCATAAAAACAGGGCCTGATGGCCCTGTTTTTGTTTCGCAAGGATCTGGTCGGCCTTGCTTTGGTTACCCTTGAGTGTGTTATGTTGCCGCCACTGCCACATTAGGGAGAGCAGAAGTGAAACTGTTGAACGACCTGTTTACCAACAACCGTGAGTGGGCCGAACGGATCAAAGCCGAAGATCCCAATTTCTTTGCCACTCTTTCTGCCCAGCAGGCCCCCGAATACCTCTGGATTGGTTGTTCCGACAGCCGGGTTCCCGCCAACCAGCTGATGGGCTTGCTGCCGGGGGATGTCTTCGTCCACCGCAACGTCGCCAATCTGGTGGTACATACCGATTTCAACTGCCTCTCCGTGCTGCAATACGCGGTGGAAGTGCTCAAGGTGAAGCACATCATTGTCTGCGGTCACTACGGTTGCGGCGGTGTCAAAGCCGCGATGCAGAACCAGGAGCTGGGTCTCATCGACAACTGGCTGCGCAACATCAAGGATGTCTACTTCAAATACGGTGAAGAGCTCGAGGCCATCGAGGATGAGCACGAGCGCTTCGACTATCTGTGCGAGCTGAACGTGGCCGAGCAGGTCGCCAACGTCTGCCACACCACCATCATCCAGAACGCTTGGCGCAAGGGCCAGGAGCTGGCGGTGCATGGCTGGATCTACGGGATTAAAGACGGTCTGCTGCATGATCTCGATCTCTGCATCAGCGGGCCGGATCAGATCCCCGATGTCTACCGCGCCTGGCCGGATATGCGTCCGCCCCACCGTCGGCGCTAGGGAGCTTCATGGTGGCGCCAGCTCTCTATCTGCAGATCAAGCAGCACATTCTGGACGGGATCCGCGAACGCCACTATCAGGCGGGGGACAGGATCCCGACCGAAGCTGCCCTGTGCGAGCAGTTCACCGTGAGCCGGATGACGGTCAACCGGGCGTTGCGGGAACTGGTGGCGGAAGGGTGGTTGGTGCGTACCGCCGGTTCCGGTAGCTTCGTGGCGGACAGGCGCACCGAGTCGCCGCTGCTGGCTATTCGCAATATTGCCGACGAGATCGCCGAGCGTGGCGGTGAGTACAGCGCCCGGGTGATCCGGCTGCAGCGACTGGCCGCCGACGAGAAGGTGGCGGTACAGCTGGGACTGCGGGTTGGCGCCCCCATCTTTCACAGCTTGATCGTCCATCAGGCCGATGGGGAGCCGTTGCAGCTGGAGGAGCGCTTCGTCGATGCCGGGCGTTTGCCGGGCTATGGTGAGCAGGATTTTACCCAACAGACTCCCAACCGCTATCTGATGGATGTCTGCCCCCTCTCCGAGATGGAGCACGTGGTGGAAGCCGTGTTGCCCAGCGCCGGTGAGGCGGGATTGTTGCAGATCCGCGTAGATTCTCCCTGCCTGTTGTTGCACCGGCGTACCTGGTCGGAGGGGCATCTGGTCTCCTACGCCCGTTTGCTCTCCCCCGGTTCCCGCTACAAGCTCAGCTCCAAGACTCAGCTGGAGTGAATGTATATACAACTCGATTTTGCAAAGCCCACCTCCTGGTGGGCTTTTTTGTGCTTAAACTCTAAGTTTGATGCTGTTATCAGGATGTGAACCTCGCTCTTTCTTTCGTCATAGAGATCGACTATAAGAATATGTATATACATTTGAGGTCGCTATGAACAAGGAACTGTTGAACTGCGAGCGGGTCTGGCTCAACGTGACACCCGCCACCCTGAATGATGAGCTGGCCGACTACGGCCTGCTGCCGCTCCACGCCATCGGCGTGAAGGATGGCAAGATCCATGCGCTGGTGCCGATGGCCGAGTTGAAAGGGCCGTATCCCGCTCACTGGCAGGATATGCGGGGCAAGCTGGTCACCCCCGGCCTTATCGATTGCCATACACACCTCATCTTCGCCGGCAGCCGTGCCGAAGAGTTCGAGCTGCGTCAGCAGGGTGTGCCCTATGCCGAGATCGCCCGTCGGGGCGGCGGCATCATCAGCACGGTGCGTGCCACCCGTGCCACCAGCGAAGAGCAATTGTTCGAGCTGGCGCTGCCGAGGGTGAAATCCCTGATCCGCGAAGGGGTCACCACGGTGGAGATCAAGTCCGGCTATGGCCTGACGCTGGATGACGAACTCAAGATGCTGCGGGTGGCCCGCCGACTGGGAGAGGCGCTGCCGATCCGGGTCAAGACCACTTTGCTGGCGGCCCATGCGGTGCCGCCGGAGTATCGCGACGATCCCGACTGCTGGGTCGAGACCATCTGTCAGGAGATCATCCCGGCCGCCGTCGAGGCGGGGCTGGCCGATGCGGTGGATGTCTTCTGCGAGCATATCGGTTTCTCGCTGGCCCAGACCGAGCAGGTCTATCTGGCGGCGGATCAATACGGCCTGCCGGTGAAGGGGCATATGGATCAGCTCTCCAATCTCGGTGGCAGCACCCTCGCTGCCAACTTTGGCGCCCTCTCGGTGGATCATCTGGAGTATCTGGATCCGGAAGGGATCCTGGCGCTGGCCCACCGTGGCGTGGTCGCCACCCTGCTGCCCACCGCCTTCTACTTCCTCAAAGAGACCAAGCTGCCGCCGGTTGCCGCCCTGCGCAAGGCGGGGGTGGCGATGGCGGTCTCCTCCGATATCAACCCAGGTACCGCCCCCATTGTCTCGCTGCGGATGGCCATGAACATGGCCTGCACCCTGTTTGGACTGACCCCATTGGAGGCCATGGTCGGGGTGACCCGTCACGCCGCCAAAGCGCTCGGTGAGCAGGATCGCCTTGGCCAGCTCAGGGTGGGGATGGCGGCCGATTTCCTGATCTGGCACTGCGCCCATCCGGCTGAGTTGAGCTACATAGTCGGCGTCGATCAGCTGGCAGGCCGCATCTTCAACGGCGAGGAGACCCTCCATGGATAAGTTCAACCCGGTCGATATGTCGCTCTGGCAGGGACGACAGGATCCGGAAGATGGCGAACTGGCCCAGCGCTGGCACGACAAGGTGCTGCCCTGGACCGCCGGAGCACAAGACTCTGCCGGTGTAGTACTGCTCGGTTTTGCCTGCGATGAAGGGGTGCGCCGCAACAAGGGGCGTGTCGGCGCCGCCGGTGCGCCGCAAGCGGTGCGCAAGCTGCTGGCCAACACCGCTTGGCATCTGAGTCGCCCCGTCTACGATGGCGGGGATGTGAGCTGTACCGATGGCAATCTCGACGCTGCCCACGGCCGTCTGGCCGAGCAGGTCGCCGCTGCGCTCGATCTGGGCCACTTCCCGCTGGTGCTGGGGGGCGGTCACGAGGTGGCTTTCGGCAGCTGGAGCGGCCTCAACCTGCATCTGGCGGGTCAGGGGCGAGTCGGCATTATCAATTTTGACGCCCACTTCGACCTGCGCATGAAGCAGGAATTGGCAAGCTCCGGCACCCCCTTCTTCCAGATTGCCGAGCAGTGTGCCGCTCAGGGCACGCCGTTTCACTACGCCTGCCTCGGGGTAGCCGAGACCGCCAATACCCAAGCCCTGTTTGCCCGTGCCAAGGCGCTGGGTGTGTGGCATGTGCTGGACGAGGCGATGACCCAGACCGAGCTGCCAGCCTTGCTAAGCGGACTGGACGCCTTTATCGCCCATTGTGATCACCTCTATCTGACCATCGACCTTGATGTGCTGCCCGGAGCCGTGATGCCGGGAGTGAGCGCTCCCGCCGCCCGCGGCGTGGAGCTGGCGGTGATCGAACCGCTCATTGCCCATATCCGGGCCAGCGGCAAGCTCAGGCTCGCTGATCTGGCCGAGTACAACCCGACGCTGGATCAGGACAACCGCAGTGCCCGCGTGGCCGCGCGGCTGGTTCATCTGTTGACCCGTTAACCCTTTGGCCGCCCGTCGCCGAAGGCACCCTATTGATACAACAAGGAGTGTGTATGTCTGTGCAACAGCAGGATCCCCGTCATGATCCGAACCGCGTGATCCGTGCCCCGCGCGGCACCGAATTGACCGCCAAGAGCTGGCTCACCGAGGCGCCGCTGCGGATGCTGATGAACAACCTGGATCCCGAGGTGGCCGAGCATCCCCAGTCGCTGGTGGTCTATGGCGGGATTGGCCGCGCCGCCCGCAACTGGGCCTGCTTTGATAAGATCGTCGAGGTGCTGACCCGGCTCGAGGAGGATCAGACCCTGCTGGTGCAATCCGGCAAGCCGGTCGGGGTGTTCCAGACCCACAAGGATGCACCGCGGGTGCTGATCGCCAACTCCAATCTGGTGCCGCACTGGGCCAACTGGGAGCACTTCAATGAGCTCGATAAGAAGGGCCTGATGATGTACGGCCAGATGACCGCGGGTTCATGGATCTACATCGGCACTCAGGGGATCGTGCAGGGCACCTACGAGACCTTCTTCGCGGTGGCCAACCAGCACTTCAACGGCTCGCCTGCGGGCCGCTGGATCCTGACCGGCGGGCTCGGCGGCATGGGCGGTGCCCAGCCGCTGGCCGCCACCATGGCTGGCTTCTCGATGATCGCCGTCGAGTGCGACGAGACCCGCATCGATTTTCGTCTGCGCACTCGTTATGTGGACAAGAAGGCTCACACTCTGGATGAGGCGCTGGCCATGGTCGAGGAGGCCAAGCAGAGCGGCAGCGCCGTCTCCGTCGGCCTGCTCGGCAACGCCGCCGACGTCTTCGCTGAGCTGGTGGCCCGGGGTATCACCCCGGATGTGGTGACCGACCAGACCTCTGCCCACGACCCGCTCCACGGCTACCTGCCGCAGGGCTGGAGCGTGGCCAAGTGGCGCGAGCTGCAGCAGAGTGCCCCGCAGGAGGTGAATCTGGCCGCTCGTCGCTCCATGGCCCGTCAGGTGGAGGCGATGCTGACCCTGCAAGAGCGCGGCGCGGCGACTCTGGATTACGGCAACAACATCCGCCAGATGGCGTTGGAGGAGGGGGTGGCGAACGCCTTCGATTTCCCCGGCTTCGTCCCCGCCTACATTCGCCCGCTGTTCTGCGAGGGGATTGGGCCGTTCCGCTGGGTGGCCCTCTCTGGCGATCCGGAAGATATCTACAAGACAGATCAGAAGGTGAAAGAGCTGATCCCCGATGATCCTCACCTGCACAACTGGCTCGACATGGCCCGCGAGCGCATCGCGTTTCAGGGACTGCCGGCGCGGATCTGCTGGGTCGGGGTCAAGGATCGGGTACGGCTCGGTCTGGCCTTCAACGAGATGGTGAAAAACGGCGAGCTGAAAGCCCCCATCGTCATCGGTCGCGACCATCTGGATTCCGGCTCGGTGGCGAGCCCGAACCGCGAGACCGAGTCGATGATGGATGGCTCCGATGCCGTCTCCGACTGGCCGCTGCTCAACGCCCTGCTCAACACCGCCGGTGGCGCGACCTGGGTGTCGTTGCATCACGGCGGCGGGGTCGGCATGGGCTTCTCCCAGCACTCCGGCGTGGTGATCGTCTGTGACGGCTCCGATGACGCTGTCCGCCGCGTCGGTCGGGTGCTGCGCAACGATCCGGCCACCGGGGTGATGCGCCACGCGGATGCCGGCTACGAGATTGCCATCAACTGTGCCCATGAGGCGAAACTGGATCTGCCGATGATTGACGGCGCCAACGGTATCAAAGGAAAGGTGTAACACCATGTTTGAATTGACTATTACTCCGGGTGAGCTGGATCTTGCCACCCTGCGCCGCGTCAGCCGCGAGCCGGTACATGTTTCACTGGATCCGGCCGCGCTGCCGGGGATCCACGCCTCCGCCGCCGTGGTTACCAAGGTGATCGAACAGAACCGGGTGGTGTATGGCATCAACACCGGTTTTGGCCTGCTGGCCAACACCCGCATTCCGGTGGAGCAGCTGGACGAGCTGCAGCGCTCCATCGTGCTTTCCCATGCGGCAGGGATTGGCGAGTACATGGATGACGCTACCGTGCGGCTGATGATGGTGCTCAAGCTCAACTCGCTGGCGCGCGGCTTCTCCGGCATCCGGCTGACGGTGCTTGAGGCCTTGATGACCCTTATCAACGCCGAAGTCTATCCGGTAGTCCCGAAGAAGGGATCCGTCGGTGCCTCCGGCGATCTGGCGCCACTGGCCCATATGAGCTGCCTGCTGATCGGGGAGGGCAAGGCCCGCCACAAGGGCGAGCTGATCGACGCCGCTACTGCGCTGAAAATTGCCGGGCTCGAGCCTATCGCGCTGGCACCCAAAGAAGGATTGGCGCTGCTTAACGGCACCCAGGCCAGCACCGCCTTCGCGCTGGAAGGGCTGTTCCACGCCGAGGATCTGTTCGCCGGTGCCATCACCATAGGCGCCATGAACGTGGAGGCTGCCCTTGGCAGCCGCCGGCCGTTCGATGCACGCATCCACGTGGTGCGTGGTCAGCGTGGCCAGATCGACGCGGCCGCCTGCTATCGCCACCTGCTGGTGGATGGCAGCGAGATCGGCATGTCCCATCACAACTGCGAGAAGGTACAGGATCCCTACTCATTGCGCTGCCAGCCGCAAGTGATGGGCGCCTGCCTGACCCAGATCCGCCACGCTGCCGAGGTGCTGGTGTGTGAGGCCAACGCGGTCTCCGACAACCCGCTGGTGTTTGCCGAGGATGAAGACATCCTCTCCGGCGGCAACTTCCATGCTGAGCCGGTGGCTTTTGCGGCCGATAATCTGGCGCTGGCCATCGCCGAAATCGGCTCGATCTCCGAGCGGCGGATGGCACTGCTGATTGACTCGCGGATGTCCGGTCTGCCGGCGTTTCTGGTCAACAACGGTGGAGTGAATTCGGGCTTTATGATCGCTCAGGTCACCTCGGCGGCGCTGGCCTCCGAGAACAAGACCCTGGCCCATCCCGCCTCGGTGGATAGTCTGCCCACTTCCGCCAATCAGGAGGATCACGTCTCCATGGCGACCTTCGCTGGCCGCCGGCTGGCAGACATGGCGGAGAACACCCGCGGCATTCTGGCGGTCGAACTGCTGGCGGCGGCGCAAGGGCTCGATTTCCGCGCGCCGCTGCGCAGTACCGAGCTGATCGAGCTGGCCAAGGGACGACTGCGGGCAGAGGTGAGCTTCTACGACAAGGACAGGTACTTCGCGCCGGATATCGAAGCGGCCGCCGCCCTGCTGGGCCGTGCCAGCTACAACGACCTGATCCCGACCGGGGTGCTGCCCAGTCTGTAAGCCTTGGTCACCCTTCTCTCCCGGCGGGAGAAGGGTTGGGGATGAGGGGGACGCCGCTTCACAGGCGCCGGTGACAGCCGGGAGCAGATAACAAAAGACCGCCCAATCGGGCGGTCTTTGCGTTTCTGACGTTGGTTGAACGCGGTTATTCGTGTTCGAACATCAGGAACAGATAGACCACGAACAACACCAGATGGGTCGCACCATGGAGCACATTGGTGCGGCCGCTGCTGAAGGTTACTTTACAGACCATCAAGGTCGTGACCAGCAGCACCATATCGGCGGGGGAGAGGCCGAGGCGTACCTCCTGATCCAGCATGGAGCCGATAAAGAGCACGGCAGGCACGGTGAGGGCGATGGTGGCCAGCACAGAGCCGAAGTAGAGGTTCATTGCCCGCTGCAGCTGGTTGTTGAAGGCGGCCTTGATGGCGCCGACTGCTTCGGGGGCCAGCACGATGCAGGCCACGATAAATCCGCCCAGTGCGGCGGGCGCGTCCATCACATGCACCCCGTAGTTGATGGGGATGGCGAGGGTCTTGGCCAGCAGGATCACCACCAGCAGGTAGGCGAGCAGCAGGATGGTGTGATAGACGTTGCTCTGCAGCGGGCCGTGGTGCTCCTCGTAATCCTCGTGATCGCTGTCGACGAAGAAGTGGCTGTGGCTGCGGGTCTGGATGAGCAGAAAGACCCCGTAGAGCAGGATCGAGATGATGATCAGCATCCACGACATGGCGCGCGACATACTGCCGATTGCACCGCCCTCGGTGAAGTTGGGCAGCACCAGACAGAGCAGGGCCAGCGGGATGATGGCCACCAGATAGGATTTGACCCCGTCCAGATTGAAGCTCTGGGTGTGGTAGCGCCAGCCGCCAAACAGCAGGGTGAAGCCCACCAGACCGGTACTCACCAGCATCACTACCGCAAACATGGTATCGCGGGCCATGGTGGGGTTGGGCTCGCCGGTCAGCATCACCGAGGAGATCATCACCACCTCCAGCGAGATGACCGAGAGGGTGAGGATCAGGGTGCCGAAGGGCTCGCCCAGCTTGATGGCGAGGGCATCGGAGTGGCGCACCACCGAGAAGATGGCCCAGGTGACGATGGCCAGTAGTGCCGCCGAAACCGGAAGATAGATCCCGAGCGGAGTTGTCTCTGTCAGCAGGTCACTGCCCAGGGTCTTGAAAAAGAGCAGGGTCAGCAGGCCAACGGGCAGGGCAATCTCTTGCCGGATAACTGTCTTCATAGGCAATGGTTCTCTATTGGGGGTCTTGACGACCGGATGACATAAACAGGCTGCACGGTTATCGGTTGCGCAATAACCGGCTCCTTATGATAAAGGTTGTTATCCCTGTCAGGGCAGATCATTTTGTTGCTGAATGTAAATAATGGGTGGCAGGAGGCGGTTCGATTTCACCATGGAGCCGGACCCGGGGCTGCAGGGGGATTTACTCGCCTGATGGCCTGGCTGGGTTACGGCGCTACCGCCAGCATCAACCTGATGATGTCGAGCCGCTGGCCAAACCGTTTCACGGCCAAATCCTGCCATCTCTGCGTTAGCTGGCCTTCTGGTGTTGCAGCTGCCACTCCCGTTGCCAGTGGGTCAGTATCTTCAGCGGCATGGGTTTGCCGAAGAAGTAGCCCTGGATCAGATAGACGCCGTGCTGGCTCAGATAGTCGACCTGCAACTGGCTCTCGACCCCTTCGGCGATCATCTCCATGCCCGATTCCCGACCGAAGACGATGATGGCATCCAGCACGCTGCGCTTGAGGTCGTTGGTGCCTATGGTATCGACGAACATCTTGTCGATCTTGATCTGGCGGATCCCCAGGCTCTGCAGGTAGGCAAAGCCGCCGTAGCCGGTACCAAAATCATCCAGCTTGAAGTGATACCCCATCTGTTGCAGCAGGGTGATCTCCTCGGTGGCCGCCTTGATGTCGAGGATCGGCTTGCGCTCCGTCAGCTCGAAGGTGAGCCGGGTGGGTGAGGGGTTTTGGCTGTGAGCGAGCAAAGTGCGCAGCAGGGGCTGCTCGATATGGGCCGCCACCAGATTGACGCTGACCCACTGCTCCGGTGCCAGCTGCGGCAGGTCAGTGATCACCTGCTCCAGCAACTGTTCGGTCATCGGCAGGATCAGTCCCTGCTCCTCTGCATATTCGATAAAGGTGCCCGGGGGGATCAGCTCGTTTCCCCGCTGCCAACGCAGCAGCGCCTCGAATCCCACCACTTGGTGGGTACGGGCATCCACTATCGGCTGGTACAGGGGAATAAATTCCCTGCGTATCAATCCTGTTTGCAGCAGTCCCTTGAGGGAGCGCCGATAGCTGCGCAGCAGCCAGTATGTGACGCTTAACAGGGCGCCGAGCGCGATACCGAACCAGAGACCGTAGTGATTGAGTTGGTCATGGGCATATTGCTCCAGCGCTTTACCCGCCCAGACCGTCTGTTTGGTGAGTTCATTGGGATCGAAGAAACTCAGGCTGATATTGCTCTCTTCCTGTTTGATCTCCTTGTCACCACGGGGAAAGTGGACTGTGCTTGCATCGGTATCCTGTCGGCTGAACTCCAGATAGAAGCAATGGCTGCAGGGGTGTTGCAGCAGGTCGTGGCTCCAGCTGTTATCCAGCACCCAGTAGGCGAGGTTGTCACCGGATCGGTAAAAGGCCATCAGCTCCTGCTCGGTATTGTATTTGGCCACAGTGGCGGTGATCCCCAGCTTGCCAAACTTCTGCCCGCTGTTCTGGAGCTCTTTGATCAGCGGGATCTCCACCCCCAGGCTGGAGCAGCTGTTGCCGGAAGCGAGCTCCAACCCTTGCAGGCGGATATGAGCGCTGTAGAAGCGCGGATCGCGCAGCAGCTCCATGTCTTTGGCGCCGCAGTTGAACTCAAATTGTGCCAGTTGTTTGTTGATGGCGGCATCCAGCTCCCGGTGACGTACGGCCATGGCTCCCTTGAGCTCGGCAACCTTCTCTTCCAGCAGATGAAAGGCCATCGGCTTGGCAAACCACAGGCCGAGAAACTGGCTGCCCACGACAGGCAGGACGAACAGCAACAGAGCGATCCAGACGGGTGATTTACGCAAAGGAAGTACCTGCCAGTTTCATGAGACACAAATGGACTTAGCCATCATAGAGCATTAGTGCAATCAATTTGAGTCCGACTTGTCACACTTGTTGATTGATTTTTTAACTGCATGATTTTAAATGTGTTTATTATTAACTTTGGCTAGATTCAATCGCTGACCTGTCATAAATGACAATTGCTCAGCTTATCCGAACTGCATTAGAGTATGCCCTGCGGTTTGACTCACCGTGTGTTCAATACTCCTGTATCTGTTTTTTGTCAGTAGCACAGAGTGTTAGTTTTGATATGAGTGTTCCTTTTGGTCCCCTTTGAGGGACCATTTTTCTGTCTGTCATCCCGCCCCTTTCCCGCGTCTGCAGCCCGTCATCCTTGGTATTCTCCCTCTGCTTTGGGTTATGCTTGCCCGCTTAAATTGCAGAAGCGGGATCTTCATCCATAGCTGTGGCCCGATCGCCGCTGCTACCATGAGGCGACACGGATGATGCTGGGCATACGGAAAGGCGCATGAAACTCACTACACAGCTTGTCTCATTTATCACCCTCTGCGTGATCGCAGCCATGGCGACCGTGCTGATTGGCGGGGTGTTCAGCTTTCGCGAGCTGGGCATGGAGTTGCAGCAAAAGAAGGTGGATGCGCTGGTCGAAGTGATCGACAAGCAGCTCGATGTTGCTCACGACATGGAAGATATGAGCCACTGGCTGCCTACCCTGCTGCGGGCGGCCCATGTGGTAGAGCTGGAGGTGCGCCAGAATAACCAGCGGGTCTACTGGTTCCGCGATGTGCGCAATCCGGTCGACGAGCAGCTGCTGGTGCCATACAGCCACCCGCTGCCCCATCAGGCCGGCATGCAGGCCAACTTCAAACTGGAGCGCCCCTTCAAGGAGGCGGAATACTCCATCAAGGCGATGTCCGGCATCTCGCTGGGTATCTTTATCGTGGTGTTCGGTCTCTGGTACTCCATCCGCTGGCTGCGTCAGCAGCTGCGCGGGGCCGAGCTGCTGGGCATTCGCGCCCAGCTGATCCTCGATGACAAACTCTCCAAACTGAGTCATGACCCCGCCGAAGAGTGGCCGGTGGCCGCCAGTCAGGCCCTCGATCATCTGCTCGCCGAGCTGGCGGATGCCCGCAAGGAGCGCAGCCGCTTCGACAATTTCATTCGCAGCAACGCCTTCGTCGACAAGATGACCGGCATCGGCAACCGGCTGTTTTTCGACAACCGGCTGGAGAGCGCCATCATGGAGGCGAGCGTGATGAGCGGCGGCGTGCTGCTGATCGATCTCGCCTGTCTGGAGGAGCTGGAGGCCGATCAGTTCGAGTTGCTGGGGCACGATTTGATGATGGAGGCGAGCGCCACCATAGGTGCCTTCGTGCGCAAACACAACGGTGCCCTGCAGGCCCGCTATGCCGGTCAGGTCTTTGCGGTGCTGCTGCCCAATATGTCCGAGAGCGAGATGGTGGATAGCGCCAGCCAGCTGCTCAAGAGCCTGCAACGGCTGCACTGGCCGCAGGAGGTCAATCCGGAGACTGCGGTCTATCTCGGCGCCGTCTGTTATCAGGCACAAGACAGCCTGCTCAAGGTGCAGGAGGAGGCGGAGCTGGCCCTCAAGAGCGCCCGGCTACAGGGGTACAACGGCTGGTTCCTCTACGAGAAGCAGCTGGATGAGGAGCAGAGCAGCAAGGGGACGGTACGCTGGCGCACCCTGATCAGCCGCCGTCTCGAAGAGCACGGCATCGAATTTTATACCCAGCCGATCCAGCAGGATCGGGGGCAGGTGGTGCTGCAGCAGGAGTTGCTCACCTATCTGCACGATGAGCAGGGGCGTGCCCTGCAGGCGGGGATCTTCATGCCGATGGCGGAGAAGGTGGGCTTGTTGCTGCAACTGGATCGGCTGGTGGCGGAGCAGACTCTCACTCTGCTGCGCCAGCGCTCCGAGCAGAGCTGCCCCATCAGCCTGACCCTCAGTGCCCAGAGCCTGCTCAACCGCGAGTTCCAGCGCTGGCTCTTCTTCGCCCTGTTCCAGCTGCCGCGCAGCACCAACGAGCGGTTGATCCTGCAACTCTCCGAATCCCAGGTGACCCGTCACTTCGAGGCGCTCAAGCGGCCACTGCGCTCCTTGCGGATGCTGGGTTGCCAGCTGGCCATCGATCATGCCGGTCAGGATGTGGTGAGCACCCAGTACATCAAGGAGTTCGAGATCAATTTCCTCAAGCTGCACCCCAGCCTGGTGCGGGAGATCCATGCCCGTCAGGTCAACCAGATGGCGGTGCGCAGTCTGGTAGGCGGTTGTGCCAATACTCGCACCCGGGTGCTGGCAGTTGGGGTGGAGAGTGGCGATGAGTGGAAGATGCTGCGCCACCTCGGGGTGCATGCCGGGCAGGGGCCCTGGTTTGCCGAGCCCCAGCGTCTGGTGCTGGAACCGGCTGGTGATTGAGATAAACAACAGAGGGTCGCCTTGGGGCGACCCTCTGTTGTTTATGGTTGCCGTCAGGCGGGGGTCACAGTCGCCCCTGCTCACGCAGCCCGGCGAGCCCCTGCATGCCGCCGGTGTGGATAAAGACGATTTTGCTGCCGGTGGCGATGCGGCCCGCCGCCAGTTCGCGAAACAGACCCCACATTGCCTTGCCGCTATAGATGGGTTCAAGGGGCAGATCGGTCGTGGCGCTGAAATCCTGCACCCACTGCCAGAGGGCCGGGCTGAACTTGGCATAGCCACCATCGTGGTGATCGAGCGCGATGCGCCAGCCGGGGATATTGGCAGCCGCGGGATGGAGGCGACACACCTCGTCAGCGATAAAGCCGCCTCCTTTCAGTACCGCAATGGCGAGGATCTGCTCCCGATCCCGTTTGCCGGCGATCAGGCCCGCCAGAGTGCCGCCGCTGGCGCAGGGCAGTACCCAGAGATCCGGCGAGAACGGCACTTCGCCGACCAGTTCCGCCACCCCGGGGATGGCCAGCGGGCTGCTACCCCCTTCCGGCACGATCAGTGTATCGGGGGCATCGAATTGGGCCAGCCAGTCGGGATCCTGCCGTCGCCGGTAACTCTGGCGGTCGACAAAAACGAGATCCATGCCCCAGCGCTGGGCATCCCGCAGGGTAGAGTTACTGACGGCGTCATATTCGCCCCGTATGATACCGGTAGTACGAAGACCAGATTGGGACCCCGCTGCCGCCAGCGCGTGGATATGATTGGAGTAGGCGCCGCCAAACGAGAGCAGATGCCGTTTGCCGTGCTCTTTGGCATGCAGCAGGTGGTACTTGAGCTTGCGCCACTTGTTGCCGGAGATGGCCGGATGGATCAGATCATCACGCTTGCACCACAGCTCGACACCATAGCGGGTCAGCAACGGATGGTGGAGGCGTTGCAGGGGGGAAGGGAGGATGGCTTGACCCTCTGACTCGGCGGAAAGGCTGGCTTGCAATGGTGAGTCCGTCTTTTAATCTGGAGGCTAATCTGCTGTTTATGTTAATATTTCATACATTTAATCACTATTGATGGGCGGGCTTACATGAAACAACTGTTCAGACGGTCGACGCCAAGCCGCCAGGTCGGGCTCTTGCTGGCCAATGACAGGATCATGCTGGCTGCGGTGGGTAATCCCCCCGTCTTCGCGACGCGCACCATCAACGGCCCACAGGAGTGGGCAGTGGCCATGAACGAGCTGTTCAGCCGTCATGGGCTGGCCAAGTCTACGGTGCGGGTGGCCCTCGCCGCCAGCCTTTATCAACAGATCCAGATCGACAAGCCTGCCGTGCCTGACGCCGAGATGGCGGGGGCGCTCCCCTGGGCCATCAAGGACTATGTCAGCGAACCCGTGCTGCAACTGGCGATGGATTATGTGGACTTGCCCACCCCGCCTGCCGGTCGCCCGCGCATCAATGTGATCTGCCTGCCCAAGAGCCGGGTGCAACAGCTGGCCGATGCCATCAACGGCATCGCGACCCTGCAATCCATCATCAGCGACGAATTGGCGCTGACCTCTCTCTATGACGCTGACGAGACGGTGCGCATGCTGCTGTGGCAGCCCAAGGGGCAGGATCTGCAACTGCTGGTCTTCCATCAGGGCGGGCTCTGCTTCTCTCGCCAGCTGCGCGGTTTCACCAGCCTGACTGGCGAACATGAACCGGACAGCATGCTGCTCGATTCATTGGCGCTGGAGATCCAGCGCTCCCTCGACTATCTGGCGGGCCAGCTGAAATTGCCCGAGCTGGGGCAGATGCAGTTTGCCGTCGCCTCGCCCTTTATCGGTACCCTGGTGCGCCACATGGAGCAGACCTTCGGCTTTGCCGTCTCCGCCATGGCCAACAAGGCGGTCCTGGCCGGCGTCGAATACCTCTCGGCCTACGCCGCCGCCATCGGGGAGGATGCGTGATGAAACGTCAGATAAACCTCTATGGCGCCGAGTTTCGCCCCAAGCGGCAGTGGGCCAGCCTCAATCAGATGGCGCTGGTATGGGGCTTTGCGCTGCTGCTGATCCTGTTGACGGGTGTCGGTTACAGCTGGCAGCAGCAGCAGGTCAGCCGGGCGCTGGCGCAGCGCTCTGCCGAGCTGGAACTCAAGCGCAGCGAGGCGCAGCGGCTCGATGCCGAGCTGGCGCGCCATCAGGCAGATCCCCGGCTGCAACAGCAACTGGTCAACAAGCAGGATGAGCTGACGGCCAAGCAGGGGCTGATGCGCCAGCTGGGCAGCCTGACCCTGCAAAAATCCCAGGGCTATGCCAGCGTGATGGCGGATCTCTCCCGCATACGCAGCAGCAACCTGTCGTTGCAGCGCATCGAGATCAACGAAGGGCGGATCAACCTCTCCGGCTTTGCTGGACGCAGTCAGGATGTACCGGCCTGGGTCAATCGCTTCAAGCAGACCCCGAGTCTGGTGGGCAAGGAGTTTGGTGAACTGACCCTTGGCCGTGACAAGGAGGGTCGCCTGACCTTCCAGTTGAGCGGCATTGCGCGGGAGAAACCCTGATGAACCTGAAAGCACAATGGCAGGCATGGGGCCAGCGTATCGCCGTGTTGAGCCAGCGGGAGCGGGTGTTGATCCTGCTGACTGGTCTGGTGCTGCTGGGCGCGGCCGGACTCTACGGCTGGCTCGATGGGGCCGATACTCGCCTGCAGCAGGATCGCATGGCCCTGAGCGCCGCCGAGCGGGACCTCGAGATCATGGAGCTGGAAAACCTCGGCAAACAGGCCCGGCTCAAGCGGGATCCCAATCAGGGGGTTCGCGACCAGCTGGCACAGGTCGAGGCGGATCTGGCCCGGATCGACGATGAGCTGAAGGCCCAGACCGTCGATCTGATCCCGGCGCACGAGATGCCGCTGGTGCTGGAGGCGCTGCTCTCCCGCTCCGCCAACCTTCACATGCTGGCCCTCAGTTCGCTGGAGCCGACCCCGCTGATGGCGGGAGAGCAGAAGGTCAATCTCTACAAGCATGGTATCCGGCTTCAGCTTGAAGGCGGCTATTTCGATGTGTATCAATATCTTAAAGCGCTGGAAGCCTTGCCGCGCCACTTTTACTGGAAGCAGTTCGACTATCAGGTCAAAGCCTATCCCGGCGCGGTGGTGGAGATGGAGATCTACACCCTGAGTACCAGCAAGGAGTTTATCCGTGGCTAGAGTGTTTGCGTTGTGCTGTTGCCTGTTCAGCTTGCTGGCACAGGCGGAGCAGGTCGAGGTATTGCAGGATCCCACCGCGCCGCTGGCTGATGTGGCGGTTGGCGCCCGTGCGACCGGCGAGAGCAGCGCCGGTTTGCCGAAGCTGCAGAGTGTGGTGCTGGGCAATGGCCCGGCACTGGCGGTACTCAATGGCAAGAGTTATCGGGTCGGACAACAGGTGGACGGCTATACGCTGGTGGCCATCAATGCCGATGCCGTGGTGCTGGAAAAGGCGGGAAAACGCCATGCGGTAACACTGTTTGCCAGCAAGATCCGGGTTTGAGTCGTGCTTGCCTCTCGAGAGGTGAATCGGCTTTATCGAGTTTAATTGCAAGTCAGGGTGCCCTAATTACATGAAAAAACACCGTCTCTGTCTGATCACCGTGGCCATGATGGCTGCAGGCTGTACCACGTATCAGCACCCCGAGCCGACCCAGGCGAAGGATGCTCTCAAACAGGCCATGAACGAACAGCAGAAACAGGCTGCCCCTCTGACCGCGTTGCCCAAATCGGTGCAAAGTGAATTGCTGCAGTTGAACCGGCCGCAGATGCCGGTCGGCATGCCGGAGAAGCGGCTGCGTATCGCGGCTCACGATGTGGAGGCGGTGGAGTTTTTCGGTTCCCTGTTCAAGGGCTCCCGCTACAGCGTGGCGGTTCACCCCGGGGTGGCCGGGCTGGTCTCCGTCGAGCTCAAGGATGTGACTCTGCCAGAGGTGCTGGCTGTGGTGGGCGACATGTACGGCTTCGACGTGCAGCGCAAGGGCAATGTCTTCCATATCTATCCGGCGGGTCTGCGTACCGAAACCATCCCGGTCAACTACCTGATGATGTCCCGTCGTGGTCTCTCCCGTACCTCGGTCAGCACCGGCGGGGTGACGGCCAATGACAGCAATAACAGCAGCGACAGCAGTTTTGACAGTGCATCGAACAACAACAGCGGCAGCAACAGCTCAACCAGCAACAACTCGAGCGGTGACAACAACAACGGCACCCGTATCGAAACCGACACCAACAGCGACTACTGGACTGATCTGCGCGACTCCCTGCAGACCCTGATTGGCACGGGTGACGGTCGCGCCGTGATCACCAGCCCGCAGGCGGGTCTGGTCACCATTCGCGCCTACCCGAAAGAGCTCAAGGCGGTGCGTGAATTCCTGACCCAGTCCGAGAGTCACCTCAAGCGGCAGGTGGTGCTGGAGGCGCGGATCATCGAAGTTTCTCTCAATGAAGGGTATGAGCAGGGGGTGGACTGGAGCGGTCTCTCTGCCAGCTGGGATGGCAACAAGGGGATTACCGGTGGCAAGTCGTTGGCCAATACCCAGTTG
Organism: Aeromonas sp. ANP5; assembly: GCF_963870295.1. Taxonomy (NCBI): domain Bacteria; kingdom Pseudomonadati; phylum Pseudomonadota; class Gammaproteobacteria; order Aeromonadales; family Aeromonadaceae; genus Aeromonas; species Aeromonas sp. ANP5. Next base: position 53,100 of record NZ_CAWMRY010000024.1, read on the forward strand.
CCTTCCACCCCCAACCAGATCTTTACTGCGCTCGGGGGGGGGGCTGGCTTTACCATCTCTGATGGCAACTTCAATGTAGCGGTTAACCTGCTCAAGACCCAGGGTGATGTGAATACCCTCTCCAGTCCCCGTGTCACCGCGACCAACAACCAGAAGGCGGTGATCAAGGTGGGGACGGACGAGTATTACGTCACCAATGCGTCCACCACCATTACCACTACCTCGACGGGCACAGACAAGACGCCTAACGTGGAGCTGACCCCCTTCTTCTCCGGTATTGCGCTGGACGTAACGCCGCAGATCGATGAAGAGGGCAAGGTGCTGCTGCACATCCATCCTTCGGTTATCGATACCGAAGAGCAAAACAAGGTGATCGACATGGGTACCTCGGGTGGCAAGTTGCAACTGCCGCTCGCCAAGAGCTCGATCCGCGAGTCGGATACCGTGGTGCAGGCCAATAACGGTGACATCATCGTTATCGGCGGCCTGATGAAGACCGACAAGCAGGAGATCGTCAGCAAGGTGCCGCTGCTGGGGGATATTCCCTGGGTGGGGGAAGCCTTTACCAACCGCCGCGAGAGCACCAAGAAGGTGGAGCTGGTGATCATGCTCAAACCGACCGTGGTGGAGAAAGATACCTGGCAAAACGAGCTGCAACGATCCTCCGAGCTGCTCGACAAGTGGTATCCGGCCAAGGGCTGACCCATGACACCAGATGCGGTCACCCTTATCCCGAACGGCCTGTGCTGCCTTACCAGCACAGGCTGCTTGCTTGCCGTGGCAGGTGAGGTCTCATGTACCTGACCCACTTCGGCCTGCAGGAGGCACCGTTCAGCCTCACTCCCAATACCGGCTTCTACTACGGCCTGCCTCCTCACGAAGAGGCGCTGCAGGTGCTCAACTGGGCGCTGGCGCAGGGGGAGGGCTTTATCAAGGTGACCGGTGAGGTGGGTACCGGCAAAACACTGCTCTGCCGCAAGTTGCTCAGCGAGCTGGGTTCGGAAGCGCGTCCGGTGCGGCTTGCCTGGTTGCCCAATCCCCACCTCACTCCGGCCGAACTGCGCATCGCGCTGGCGCTGGAGCTGGGGTTGGCGGTACGGGATCAGAGCGAGCTGGATCTGACCGATCGTATCCATCGTCACCTGATCAGCCTGCACCAGCAGGGCAGTCGGGTGGTGGTGCTGATCGACGAGGCGCAAGCGCTGCCGGACGAGACCCTGGAGGCGATCCGCCTGTTCGGCAATCTCGAGACCGAATCGAGCAAGCTGCTGCAGATCGTGCTGTTCGGCCAGCCGGAGCTGGATACCAGACTGGCCAAGCCGCATCTGCGCCAACTGCGCCAGCGGATTGGCTTCTCCTACTGCCTGCGGCCGCTGCGTTTTGACGAGACTCGCGCCTATCTGGAGCACAGATTGCAGGTCTCCGGTTACCGCGGGGCACCGCTGTTTGCAGGTCGCGCCATGCGCCTGTTGTGGCGCGCATCGCGAGGGATCCCGAGACTGATCAATATCCTGGCGCAGAAGTGCCTGATGCTGGCCTATGGTCAGGGTGTGCGTCAGATCGACAGTTGTCTGGTCCGGCTTGCCATTCGCGATACCGACGATGCCAGCCGCTTTGCGCCACGGCGCTGGTGGCCCCTGTTACTGTTGCTGGGGTGCGCCCTAGCTTATGGAGTCTGGCCATGAGCGTCATTAACCAGATGCTGAAAGATCTGGATCAGCGTCAGCAAGGATCCGATGGAGCTGCCGTCTATATTGCCCCTGCGCGTCAGCAGGGATGGTGGATGTTGCTGCTGACCCTGATCTGCGGTCTGGCACTGGGGATCCTCGGTTGGCGAACCTGGATCTACTGGCAGCAGACCCATACCGTGACGGCTGCCAGTGAAGTGCTAGCTCCCGATGCGGTGACTCCCGATGTGGTGGCAAGGGCCGCCGCGCCCGTCAGCCAGCCCGAGTCGGTCGAGGTGGCGGCCGCGCTGCCGTTGCCAAGTCAGGATGAGGTGAATGATGAGGCAGGCGAGAGTGACTCGGATAGCATGGCCGACGGTGCGCCCTTTGATGCCTCCAGCGATGTTGACGAGACGGAGCTGACCGATGAAGAGTTGCAGCCCGAGCTTTACGCCGAACTGGCTGCAGAGCAGCAGGCAGTCGCCAGCGCGCCGCGCAAGCCGAGCGTATTGAAGATCGAGACGGTCGAGCTGTCGGCCAAGGAGCTGGCGGCACTGGCGGAGCGCAAGGCGACCACCGCCATGGCCAAGGGAAGCCTGCGGGATGCGCAGGACAACTACTATCAGGTGCTGGCCCACGATCCCTACAACCAGGGGGCGCGCGAGCAGCTGGCGGGGCTGCTCTACGGCGAGGGCCGCCTGACCGAGGCGCGTCAGCTGCTGGAAGAGGGGATCCGGCTCGATCCCCAGCAGGCCGATTTTCGTCTGCTGCTGGCCCGCCTTGCCATCAGCGAGGGGCAGCAGCAGCAGGCGCTTGGCTGGTTGTCCGGTTATCAGCCGGATCTCGCCAGCAACATGGACTACTACGCCACCTGGGCCGGGCTGACTCAGGAGCTGGGCCAGAATGCCGATGCGGCGGCGCTCTATGTGAAGCTGCTGCGTCAGCAGCCGGATCAGGGCCGCTGGTGGCTTGGCCTCGGCGTGGCCGAGGATGGTCAGGGCCACAGCCAGCGGGCGCTCGATGCCTATCGCAACGCCTTGCTGCACGGCAACCTCGGCGAGGCGTCGACCAACTGGCTGGAACAACGAATTGGTCAACTAACCCCTTGATAAACATCAGGTTCGATTAGCTAAGCCTAATCGGATGCGGCAACGGGTGTGAAGTAACAGAGATCGGAGCAAACATGGCACAACCCAGACTGAAAATGCGCCTCGGCGACCTGCTGGTACAAGAGCAGATCATCTCTGATGATCAGCTGCAGCTTGCCCTGCAGCAGCAGCGTCAGACCGGCCGCAAGCTGGGCACCACTCTCATCGACCTCGGCTTTATCAGCGAGGTGCAGCTGTTGCAGTTCCTCGCCCGCCAGCTGGATGTGCCCTTCTTCGATCTCAACAACCTCACCATCGACGCCGCTGCGGTGCCGCTGCTGCCCGAAGTGCAGGCGCGCCGTTACCGGGCGCTGGCGGTCAACCTTACCGACGACAAGGTGACGGTGGCCATGTCGGATCCGGCTGATCTGAGCGCACTGGATGCCATCGCCGCCCTGCTCAGCCCACGCATCATGGTGCTGGCGGTGGCGCGGGAAGGGCAGCTGCTGGAGTATTTCGACCGCCTCTATCGCCGTACCCGCGAGATTGAGAGTTTCGCCGAACAGCTGCAAGAGGAGTATCAGGACTCCGGCTTCGAGCTGGGCTCCAGCAATCTGGGGGCCAATGACGAGGGGGAGGCGACGGTGGCCAAGCTGCTGCGCTCCCTGTTCGAGGATGCGGTGCAGGTGGGGGCGTCGGATATCCACATCGAGCCGGACGAGAAGGTGCTGCGGATTCGCCAGCGGATCGACGGCATCCTCCACGAGAATATCCTCAACGAGGTGCGGATCGCCCAGGCGTTGGTGCTGCGCCTCAAGCTGGTGGCGGGGCTCGATATCTCCGAGAAGCGCTTGCCGCAGGATGGCCGTTTCAACATGAAGGTGCGCGGTCGCGATGTGGATGTGCGGATGTCCACTATGCCGGTGCAGTATGGCGAGTCTGTGGTGATGCGTCTGCTGGATCAATCATCCGGCATCCTGTCGCTGACCGAGACCGGCATGCCGCCGGAGATCCTGACCCGTTTCCGTCGTCAGCTCAAACGGCCGCACGGCATGATCCTGGTGACCGGCCCGACCGGTAGCGGCAAGACCACCACCCTCTATGGCGCCCTCTCCGAGCTCAACCAGTCCAGCAACAAGATCATCACGGTTGAAGACCCGGTGGAGTATCGTCTCTCCCGTGTCAATCAGGTGCAGGTCAACCCCAAGATCGGCCTCACCTTCTCCAACGTGCTGCGCTCCACCCTGCGTCAGGATCCGGACATCCTGCTGGTGGGTGAGATGCGGGACAACGAAACGGTAGAGATCGGCTTGCGTGGCGCCATCACTGGTCACCTGGTGCTGACCACCCTGCACACCAACGATGCGGTGACCAGTGCCTTGCGCCTTATCGACATGGGGGCGCCCGGCTATCTGGTGGCGAGTGCCCTGCGGGCGGTGGTCGCCCAGCGGCTGGTGCGGCGGGTATGTGAGCACTGCGTCGAGGAGAAGGCACCCGACGAAGGGCAGGCCACCTGGCTCACAGTGCTCTCCGGCGAGGCGCCTGGCCAGCATACCTATCACAAGGGCCGGGGTTGCCAGAGCTGCAACTTTACCGGTTATTCCGGCCGGATCGGGGTCTACGAGCTACTGGAGCTGGATCAGCCGATGATGGATGCCCTGCGCCGCAATGATGCGGAAGGGTTCGCCAAGGCGGCCCGTCAACACGAACACTACCGGCCGCTGGCCCTCACCGCCCTCGATTATGCCCGTCAGGGGATCACCTCGGTGGATGAGGTGTTGCGACTGGCCGAGGATTTGGGGTAAGCGATGGCTAACTTTGCCTACAAGGGGCGTGACAGCCAGGGCAACGCCACCAGTGGCGTGGTCGAAGCGGCCAATGAGATGGCGGCCGCCGAGCAGCTGATGCGCCGTGGCGTGATGCCCACCGAGCTCAAACCGGGCAAGGCCAAATCCGCTGCCATCGACTGGTCACTGTTGCTGGAAGGGGGCGTCAAGCTGGATGAGCTGGTGATCTTCAGCCGCCAGATGTATGCCCTGACCCGGGCGGGGATCCCGATCCTGCGCGCCATTGCCGGGCTGGAGGAAAGCACTCACAGCAAGCCGCTCAAGCGGGCGCTTCACTCGCTGGGGGAAGATCTCGGCAACGGTCGCCCGCTCTCCAGCTCGATGCAGGCGCACCCCAAGGTATTCAGCAGCCTGTTTGTCGCCATCATCCATGTGGGTGAGAACACAGGTCAACTGGAAGAGGCCTTCTTGCAGCTCGCCAACTATTTCGAGCTGGAGCTGGAGACTCGCAAGCGGATCAAGACCGCCATGCGCTACCCCAGCTTCGTGATGATCGCCATCGGTATCGCCATGGTGATCCTCAATATCATGGTGATCCCGGTGTTTGCCGGCATGTTCGCCAAATTCGGGGTGGAGTTGCCGCTGGCGACCCGCATTCTGCTCGCCACCTCGCACTTTTTTGTCAACTACTGGTGGCTGCTGCTCGCCATTCTGGCGGGGATGGTGTTCGGTTGGCGCCGCTGGGTCGCCACCACCAAGGGCAAGCTGACCTGGCACCGTTGGCAGCTCAAGTTGCCGATCGTCGGCACTATCATAGAGCGCTCCCTGCTGGCCCGTTTTGCCCGCAGTTTTTCCATGATGCTCAAGGCCGGGGTGCCGCTGAACACCGCGCTGACCCTGGTGGCCGATGCGGTGGATAACGCCTATATGGCGGGGCGAGTGCGGGATATGCGCGCCGGTATCGAGCGGGGCGAGAGCCTGCTGCGCACCGCCAGCAGCAGCGGCCTGTTCACCCCGCTGGTGATGCAGATGATCGCCGTGGGGGAGGAGACAGGTCAGGTCGATGACCTGCTGCACGAAGCGGCCGAGTATTACGAACGGGAGGTGGATTATGACCTCAAGAGTCTCACCGCTCGGATCGAGCCGATCCTGATCGGGATCGTGGCAGTAATGGTATTGATCCTGGCACTGGGTATCTTCACCCCCATGTGGGACATGATGCGCGCAGTTCGCGGCAAGTAACTCGGCATCTTCACGCTTGAATGGTGGGACATGATGCGAGCCGTAAGAGGCAAGTGAGCGGTGGAGTCGAGGGCTGGATGAACAGACAGACGCAGCAAGATGATCGCTGGCTGACCGGATATCGGCGGATCGCCGTGATCATCCTGTTGATGGTGATTGTTGCTACGTTGGTGCGTAGCTATCAGGGCCACCGGGAAGAGGCGCAGCAGCTCACTCTCACCTTGCTGGGGGAGCAATTTGCCGAGCGGGCACAGCGTTTGCACGGCATTTGGCTCGATGAGCGGCGCCCGCAGACACTGCATGTCGCCGGCAAGGGGTGGCAGTTTGATGCCCGAGGGTGGCCCTTGGGGCTGGTGCCGCTGCAATCTCCTTCGGAAAATTGCCGTCAGTTGTGGTTGGCACTGATGGGTGAGACGAAGGGGGGCATGCCTCCCCTGCAGGTTCTGGCCCGCCCCGATGGCAGTGGTTGCGAGATGGGGTGGGATGGTTATTGGCTGGTTTATCAGTTTTCTGATGGGCGGGTGATGAAAAAGCCTTGAATGAAACTAATCATATGACCCAACTACATGATTTTTTTGGACCTGCATGAAATAATGTAGGGCATTACGGAGGGAGCATGACAATGAAACCAATGGCACCAACAATGCCGGAAAACGGGATGAGGAGACGGTCTGCCGGCTTTTCCCTCATTGAGCTGGTGATCGTTATCGTGATCCTGGGGATCCTGGCGGTGACTGCACTGCCGCGCTTTCTCGATGTGACTGACGAAGCGAAAAAGGCCAGCGTGGAAGGGGTCTCTGGCGGTTTTGCTACCGGCGTTTCACTGGTGCGGGCGCAATGGGAGGCGGAAGGTCGCGCCAAACAGGACGGCCTCAATACTGTGCTCTATGACGGTAGTCGCTTCTATCTGACCACTCCGACCGATACCCAGATCAGCAACGGCGAGCTGTCGCCCGGCTATCCCATGGATACCGTTGCAAGCGGTAATCCCGATGTGGATCCGGCCAATCTGACCGCCGAACGTTGTCTCAATATTTGGGAGGGGTTACTGCAAAACCCGCCCAAGGCTACGGCCAGCTTCAATGAAGTGCGCGGTAGCGGCAATGACCTGAAATACTATGCCACAGTGAGCAGTAATGGACTGGATTCGGTCTGTCGTTACTATTTGGTCAATAGTTTGAGTAAGGGCAGTGATGGCAAGTATCAGGATCCGCAAGGCAAGACTGATGCATTTATGAGTTTCAGTTACCGTCCGGCGTCCGGTCAGGTGACCACCAATATTAACTGACAGAGGAAAGTGAAATGAAAAAACAGGCGGGTTTTACCCTGATCGAACTGGTTATCGTGATCATCATTCTGGGTATTCTGGCGGTCACCGCTGCACCCAAGTTCCTGAATCTGCAGGATGATGCTCGTTATTCTGCCGCCCAAGGCGTGCAGGCTGCACTACAGAGCAGTTCTCAAATGATCTATAGCAAGGCTGCTATTGCTGGTCTGGAGAATACAGCTTCAGGAGCAACCGTATCTGTGGCAATCAGCACTACAGATACTGTGAAAACTAACTATGGCTATCCAGTAACAGATGAAGTTGCCAAAACCGTAACTTTGGATGGATGGTCAGAAGTATCTGGCAGCAAAGGCACCTTCCGTGCAGCAAGTGCACAAGATGACAAGTGTGACGTTACTTACGCTAATACTTTGACCAGCAATACCAATCGACCAACGATTTCTATCAACACTGCGTGTAATTGATTGATGTCTGAGCGAGGCTTCGGCCTCGCTTTCTCTTTTCCCTGATGAGAAAACCCATGCCTGCAACCAAGGGCTTTACCCTGATTGAACTGGTACTGGTGATCCTGTTACTCGGGATTCTGGCCGTCTTTGCCGTGCCAAAATGGCTGGGCAAAGGCGGCTTTGAAACTCAAACCGTGCGTGACGAGCTGCTTACCCGGCTGCGGCTGGTACAGACCGTCAATATGCACGAACCGGCCAATCGTTGTACCTCACTGCGGGTTGACGAGGGCCAGTTTGGCCACAGCACGCTCTCCCCTTGTGGCGATCCTGCGGTTATATCGAGCTGGAACGCTAATCAGCTCACCCGTGGCCGTCCGGTGACCCTGTCAGCCGGGATCTCCCTCTCCTCGAACAAGGGCACGCCTCCTTTTGTTATCCGCTTTGATCAGATGGGCCGCCCGCTCGGTAGCTGCGCCGGTGGCTGCGAGCTGCAAGTCACAGATGGCCGCGAAACCAGCCCCATCAAGATTGAGTCAGAGGGGTTTATTCATGAGATCCCTTAAGCTCGGTTTTACCCTGATTGAGCTGATCGTTGGCATAGTGCTGCTGGCGGTGGCCTTGACTGGCATTCTTGGGTTGCTCATTAATCAGGCACCTCAGGCGGTGGATCCGGTGCAGCAGGTGCGTGCCGCCCAGCTGGCCCAGCGGCTGGCCAGCGAGATCTTGCAAAAGTCGTTTGATGAAAAGTCGGATCATAATGGTGGTCGTTATCGTTGTGGCGAGACCTTCAATGGCCAATTTTATGGGGATTGCAGTTGCCCTGTCGGTGTGACCTGTACCCAGAATCCTCCTGCTCCGGCGATTGCGGGTTGGCAGCCCAGCCAGTATGGCCCGGATGGTGGTGAACGGGAGCCCTATACCTTTAATGATGTGGATGATTATCAGACCAGCGTCATTTGTGCCAAGGGATGGGCTGAGGTTAACTGCTTGAACAGTGACTGGATTGAGGCGGCATTCTTTACTCAAGCCGATTCCAAGGTCGCAAGCGATGAGTATCGCAACTACCAGGTCAGGATCGCCGTGACGCCGGATGACCTGTTTGGCAGCCCGGGTCTTAAGGCAGAGTCTATCGGCAAGCGAGTTCTGTTGCAGGTGAAGCTGCCGGATGGGAGTGTGCTCGACTTCTCCTTCTATCGGGGGAACTACTGATGGAACGCTCCTGCTTGTCTGTCCGAATGTCTGCTCCTGCTGCTACTTCCGACGTCCGATTACGCCTGGCTGCTAATCGAACCTACCGCAAGCCTCGGGGTAACAGTGGCTTTAGTCTGGTCGAGCTGGTGATGGTCATCCTGTTGCTCGGGATTATGGCGACCTTTACCAGCCAGTTTATCGGAATCGGCACCCAGATTTATGGCGATGCCAGTAGCCGTGAACAGTTTATGAGTGATGCCCGTTTCGCCATGGAGCGGCTTAACCGCGAACTGCGCGATGCGGTGCCGGGATCGGAGCGCATTGAAGATCAGAATGGTAACTGGCTGGACCAAGGCCCCTGTCTGCGGTTCTGGCCCATCAGCAACTCGGGGCGCTATCTTGCCCTCAATCGCCCGTCTGGCGCCTCGTCCACACTTGAGCTGGTCATGGTTGCGCCTCCTGTTGCAGTTGAGCCGGTAAACGACTGGTTAGTGGTGTTTCCCCAACCCGTTTCCAGCGGTACGCAGTCGATACGGGATCGCTGTGATTATGGTCGTTGCGTGGCGCAAGTTGAGGCTGTGGGTCCGGTGATCTCTGGAGCCCAATCAATAGGGTATAGCGGTGCGCTGCTGGATGGTACATCTCCCGGCATGAGAGCGTATTTTGCTCGCGAGCAGGTGCGTTACTGCGTATCTGGAGGGGCGCTATACCGAACCAGTGCAGGGATCAGTGCCGCTGGTAGCACCTTACCGCTAGGAGTCCTGATGGCCGAGTCACTTCGGCCTGGCAATGTCTTCTATCGTGAAACCTCGGCGTTTAACGCCGAAGGGGAGTTTGGCATGCGCTTTGTGTTCGAGCGCAAGGGGGAGTCGGTCACCTTCAACCACAAGATAGAGGTGTTCAATGTGCCCTGATCAACAGGCTTTCGGACGGATGCGAGGCAGTGCCTTGATGATCGCCCTGTTTGTTATTGTGGTGATGGCACTGCTGGCGGCTGCCATGGGCCGTTTTCTGGTCGACAGTGGTGAGAAAAATACCGTGGAGGTGCGCAGCGTGCGTGCCCTGCTGGCCGCCCAGAGCGGGCTGGAGATTGCCCTGTATCAGCTTTTTCCCAACCGACCGACCGCGCCACCTTCGGATCGATGCAGCTTGGTGCAGGAGGGGGGGCGTCAGTTTAGCAATCCTGGCTTGGTAGGCTGCAAGGTGGAGGTCATTTGCCAGGAGGTATCGGTGACCTATAACAACCAGAGCAGCACGGGCTATCGTCTCGAGAGTGTCGGAACCTGTGGCAGCTCGGACCTTAACAGTGCCAACCCTGATTTTGCCGTGAGCCGAACCCTGATGGTCGAAGCTTATGATGGAGGAACTCCCTGATGCGCAATTTATGGATCGTCGCAGCCGTGTGGCTATTTAGTGGCGCAGCAGAGGCATTTCAGGTGATTGATACTGCAACCTATTTCCCAGCGGTGACTCAGGGTCATCGTGGGGACACCAATGTTAATTGCAATTCCCTTGGTAATCCTGCGTTGACAATGTATGGCTCCGCCAAGGTGAATGGTACTGCAGGGGCTGCACTCAATTACTGTGCCTCAACTCAAGGCTCTGGGATGCCGTTGGACGCGTGTGACAACGCAGATGGCTCTCGCCGCTTGTGTACTATTACCCGCAATACAATTCGTGGGTTATCTATTACCGGCGGCAATATCTTTTTATCAAGTAGTGGTTCAAGTGGGAATTTTACACAGTGCCAAGCCGGGCAGCAGTTGAGTGTCGGGAGTGCAACCTCAAACCAATTTAATTCCATCGCATTGAATACCAGCTGTTCGTTAAGTTTCTCCAGTGCTGCTACAGAATATCGGATCAAGTCGCTGGCATTGAACAATGGTGCCAAAGTGATTTTTTCATCTGGTGATTACTGGATTGAATCATTAACGATGAATCAGGGGACAGAAATTCAGATCCAGGGTGAAGTTCGTATTTTTGTCAGAAATACTCTTGAGCTGAATGATGCTATATTGAACGCCTCTGGTGAGGGTTCTCTACTGTTATTTGGTTATGGTGGGATTACTCTGAATGGCGGTAGTCAAATAAATGGTTACGTGTATTCCGATCAAAAATTGACGCTTAACAATTCAGCCATCATTCGTGGTCGTACGACAAGCCGTAGCCTGAATATGACGGATAATTCGGTAATCAATGATCAGACATTCACTCCCATACTTGGGTGTTTTTCAGATAATTTTCCTGGAACTGTGTTGAGTGACAAGTGGGTTGTTAAACGGACTTCTGGTACTTTTGACCCGAAGATTGTCAGCGGCCGATTACGGATGACTGAAGCGAGTGGTAACCAAGCTACCTCAGCGACTTATCAACGTTTATTCCCGGCTGCAAACAATTTGGTTGAAGTAACCTTTCGTTATTACGCATGGTCACCCAATTGGTGGAATACAGGGGGGGATGGATTAGCGGTGATTCTTTCTGATGCGACAGTAACCCCGCAGCCAGGTAGTTTTGGCGGTGCCCTTGGTTATGCCCAGCGTAATAATGGAACGTCCGGTTTTGCCGGTGGTTGGCTTGGCGTCGGGCTTGACGAATATGGCAACTTTTCCAACGGTAATGAAGGGAAAGTTGGTGGCCCAGGATTCCGTGCTCAAGCAATTGCGATTCGGGGGGGCGTCGGTTCAAGTTATCGCTATTTGGCAGGCACGGCAGCCAATCTTAATCCCAAGATTGATGTAAGTGGCACCAGTTCCGCCCAGCCCGGCCATCTATATCGGTTAAGGATTGATTCACGTGTGGCTGGCCGTTCCATGGTCTCGCTGGATAGAAACACTGGCTCCGGATTTAGTACCCTGGTTGCGCCATTCGATGCGATGGCGACCGCTGGGCAGGAGCAGGTTCCTGCAGATTTTTTGCTGTCGCTTACAGGGTCAACCGGAGGCGCCAACAATAACCATGAGCTGGATGATATCCAGATCTGCGCCCTGCGCTCCAACCCGATCGGGGTGCAGATTGATCATTTCCAACTTGATCACTCCGGTCAGCCACTGACATGCAACCCCGAGACTGTGACGGTCAAGGCGTGCGCCGATGCCGCTTGTAACACGCTTATCACAGATCCGGTTACTGCGACCCTGAGTCTTACCCCTACTTCTGCCAGCAATGGTTGGATTGGCGGCAATACGGTGACCTTTAGCGGCGGTTCGACCACGGTGCAGTTGCGCAACAATACGCCGACCGCGGTGACCATAGGCGTTTCCGGCTCGACTCCGACGACCAAGCCATTCAGTACCACCTTGTGCAAGGCCGGGGCCGGTACGCCCAGTGCGGCAGCCTGTACCCTGAACTTTGCCGATAGCGGCTTCTTCTTTGATGTGCCTGATACCTATTCCAATCAGCCACAGACGGTGACCATCAAGGCGGTCAAAAAGAGCGATGTGACCAAGCTGTGTGTGCCGGGGTTTGCCAGTCAGACCAAGAGCGTCAAGTTCTGGAGCAGCTATATCTCCCCCACCGGTAACCCCTACAACAGCCAGATGAGCGTCAATAGCAGTGCGATTGGTGCCAGTCAGGGGGCTGCAACACCGCTCTCCCTCGCATTTAATGATCAGGGGCAGTCGACCATCACGGTTAATTATCCGGATGCGGGCAAGGTGCAACTGGATGCCCGCTATGATGGTACTGGCAGTGAAGCCGGTCTGGTGATGCTAGGCGCGGATCAGTTTGTGGCTCGCCCGGTCGGTCTGTGCATCACGCCCCCGCAAGGGGTCTGCGCGGCAGGTGACAGCAGCTGTCCGGTATTCAAAAAAGCGGGGGAAACGTTCCAGGTAGATATCAAGGCGATGGCCTGGGAATCCGCCAATGATGGGGATATCTGCGTAGGGAATCAGACTACGCCCAACTTTGCCCTGCCCAATATTGCTCTGGGCAGTACGCTGGTGGCACCCAATCCGGGCACCAATGCAACGCTGGGTACTACCACCTATAGCCATGTGGCTGCGGCCAACAGTGCCAATAGCGTTAGCCAGACTGTGAGCGAGGTGGGAGTGTTCCGAATGACGGCGACGCCACCAGCCAATGGCTACTTCAATTACACCATTCCATCAGCCCAGAGCCAGCCGGTGGGGCGTTTTATTCCTGCCGACTTCAATCTGGTGAGCGGCGACATAGTGCCGGCTTGCAATGCCTTCTCCTATATGGGGCAACCCTTTGGTGTCATGCTGGATGTGCTGGCTCGTAATACGACGGGTGTACAGACCCGCAACTATACTGGGCCCTTTGCCAAGGGCGAAGCCTATCTCTCGGTTGCCAATGATAAGGATGGTAAATCCCTGTCGAGCCGCTTGCGCAGTCTGCAGCCGCTGCCATGGCTCGATGGCCGTGCGGCCTTGACTACCGGTAGCAGCGAGTTTGTGCGCCTCTCTGGCACGCAACCGGATGGTCCCTACAAGTCTTTGTTGTTTGGTCTGTATATGAGGGATAACGATGGCGACAGAACGCTGATTGCCAGCTCGAATTTCAATGATGCCGTGGTAGGTAACTGCAGTGGCAGCGGCTGTAATGCCCGTCAGATAGACAGTGTGCCTATGAAAGCCTATTTTGGCCGCCTGCAGGCGGGCACGGCGGCGGGTCTGGCCTCGGCGCCGCTGGCCATTCCACTGCAGATGCAATATTACGAAGGGGGCAACTGGCTGCAAAACAAGGAAGATCAATGTACCCAGCTCTCTTTGGCCAATCAGGGGTTCACTTTCCTCAATCCGAGTCAAACCTTTGATGCGGCGACTCGCGAGCTGAATCTGGGGGCGGGTCGCAAGATCAAGCTGGGGTTGGGTAGTTCTGCACCGGGTGGGGATGCTGCACTGGCGAAGGACGGGGAGATCCTGTTCCACTTTGCCAAGCCGGACATCTCGGTGCGCATCCCCTACAAGGTCGAATTGGCAAAACAGCCGTCGCAGCCCCTCTGGTTGTCTGACCCAACGAGTGCCAATGACGGCAACCTGCAAGGTGAGGCCATTTTCGGCTCCAGCCGGGGTAATGACAGAATTATTTATCGGCGCGAAGTATTGCATTGAATGATGTTAAAGGGGGGTTGGCTCAACAGCATCCCCCTAAATCCTTGTTTATTAGTGTTTGCAAGCGTGTGCGAGTGAGTGATGACTCGCATTTTTGTCGCGCCTGATTGATTGGCGACAGTTTGAGCGCTTGCCCATTGGGGTGGGCATTGGTAAAGTTAGCCGGTTTTCTGCACCTCCAAATTCTTAGGATTTCCCGTAGCCATGTTCAAAAAGCTCAGAGGCGTCTTTTCCAACGATCTGTCGATCGATTTGGGAACTGCCAACACCCTGATCTATGTAAAAGATCAAGGGATCGTCCTTAACGAACCCTCAGTTGTCGCCATTCGCCAAGAGCGCGGGAACGCCAAATCGGTCGCTGCTGTCGGTCATGCCGCCAAGCAGATGCTGGGCCGTACCCCGGGCAACATCTCCGCAATCCGCCCGATGAAAGATGGCGTGATCGCCGATTTCTACGTGACCGAGAAGATGCTGCAGCACTTCATCAAGCAGGTTCACGACAACAACTATTTCCGCCCCAGCCCGCGTGTGCTGGTGTGTGTACCGTGCGGTTCCACCCAGGTTGAGCGTCGCGCCATCAAGGAGTCCGCACTGGGCGCCGGTGCCCGTGAGGTCTACCTGATCGACGAGCCTATGGCTGCTGCCATCGGTGCCGGCCTGCCGGTATCCGAAGCGACCGGTTCCATGGTGGTTGATATCGGTGGTGGTACCACTGAAGTGGCCATCATCTCTCTGAACGGTGTGGTCTACTCCCAGTCCGTCCGTATCGGTGGCGACAAGTTTGACGAAGCGATCATCAGCTACGTCCGTCGCAACTACGGCAGCCTGATCGGTGAAGCGACTGCCGAGCGCATCAAGCACGAGATCGGCTCCGCCTATCCGGGCGAAGAGGTGCGCGAGATCGAAGTCCGTGGTCGCAACCTGGCTGAAGGTGTACCGCGCAGCTTCACTCTCAACTCCAACGAAATCCTGGAAGCGCTGCAAGAGCCGCTGTCCGGTATCGTGGCTGCCGTCATGGTGGCGCTGGAGCAGTCTCCGCCGGAACTGGCTTCCGACATCTCCGAGCGCGGCATGGTGCTGACCGGTGGTGGCGCACTGCTGAAAGATATCGACCGTCTGCTGATGGAAGAGACCGGCATTCCTGTCGTCGTGGCCGAAGATCCCCTCACCTGTGTGGCCCGTGGCGGCGGCAAGGCGCTGGAGCTGATCGATATGCACGGTGGCGATCTGTTCCACTACGAATAAGACCCAAAGCCGGCCAGCGTGCCGGCTCTTTTTTGACGACCCATGAAACCCATTTTTGGTAGAGGCCCTTCGCTTCAGTTACGGTTGTTTCTCGCCGTCATCATCTCCATCGCTGCCATCGTCGCGGATTCCCGCTTCGGTGTGTTTACCCATGTCCGCGTCTACCTCAGTTCGTTAGTCAGTCCCCTGCAATACATGGCCAATGCGCCGGGTACCCTGCTCGACACCATGTCGACCCAGGTGCAGACCCGCGCCGATCTCATCGAGCAGACCAAACAGCAGGAGCAACAGCTGTTTACCCTGCGTGCCCGTCTGCTCAAAATGGATCAGCTGGAGCACGAGAATCAGCGGCTGCGTGAGCTGCTCGGTTCGCCGGTGCACAAGGAGTCCCGCAAGATGGTGGCCGAGCTGCTGTCAGTGGATTCTGACCCCTTCAGCCATCAGGTGCTGATCAACAAGGGGGCGCTGGATGGCGTCTACAACGGTCAGGCGGTGATCAACGATCAGGGTGTGATTGGTCAGGTGCTCCACGTGGGCTCCACCACCAGTCGCGTGCTGCTGATCACCGACTCCAGCCACGGCATTCCGGTGCGGGTGCTGCGCAACGACTTGCGCGCCATTGCCTCCGGCAGTGGTGAGCTCGACAAGCTTGAGCTGCGCAACCTGCCGCGCAACACCGATATTCAGGTGGGTGATCTGCTGGTCACCTCGGGTCTGGGTGGCCGTTTCCCGGAAGGTTATCCGGTGGCGACCGTGACCCGCTCCGAGTATGTGGAGGGCAAGCCCTTCGCCCAGGTCGAGGCCAAGCCGCTGGTGGAGCTGGACAGGCTGCGCTATCTGCTGCTGCTGTGGACCGACAAGAAGCCTGAAGTACATGATGAGGATGGCGAACGGGCGGCTCCCGCTGCGTCCGCCGCAGGAGCCACCCGCTAATGCTAGAACCCGCCAGCGGCAGGATCTGGATCTGGATCTCGATCCTGCTGGCCTTGAGCCTGTCGATCCTGCCGCTTCCTTTTGAATTTGACCCCTTCCGTCCGGACTGGCTGGCCATGGTGCTCATCTACTGGGCGCTGGCCTTGCCGCACCGGACCAACGTCGGCACCGCCTGGGTGGCGGGCCTGCTGCTCGATGTGCTGCTTGGCAGCACCCTCGGCGTCCGGGCGATGGCGATGGCCATCACCACCTATCTGGCGGCCTTCCAGTTCCAGAAGATCCGCAACTTCTCCCTCTGGCAGCAGGCACTGATCATCGGTGGCCTCTCGCTGGTGGGTAAAATGACGGTATTCTGGGCCGAGCATCTGTTCAGCCAGGCCAGTCTCAACTTCTCCTACTTTTGGTCGACGTTGACGACGATGCTAATATGGCCCTGGGTGTTTCTGGTGCTGCGCAAGGTGCGGCGCCGCTTCAATATCAGGTAAATATGAACAAAAACAACGAACCACAACTCTATCTTGCCTCGGCTTCTCCCCGTCGCCGTGAACTGCTGACCCAGATTGGCTACCGCTTCGAGGTGCTGAAACTGGATGTGCCCGAGCAGCGGGAAGAGGGTGAAAAGGCGCAGGATTACGTCTGCCGCCTCGCTCGTGACAAGGCGATGGCAGGCGTGGCGTGTGCGCCGACGGCGTTGCCGGTGCTGGGTGCCGACACCATAGTGGTGCTGGGCGACCGGGTACTGGAGAAACCGTCCGATCTGCTGGATGCCAAAGATATGCTGGAGTCCCTCTCCGGCAAGGTGCATCAGGTGATGACGGCGGTGGCGCTGGCCAGCAAGGATCGTTGTGACGTGCGTCTGGTCACCACCAACGTGGCGTTTCGCAAGCTGGACGAGGCCGAGATCGAGGCCTACTGGCAGACCGGTGAGCCCTGTGACAAGGCCGGGGCTTATGGCATTCAGGGTATTGCCGGCAAGTTTGTCAGCCGCATCGAAGGGAGCTATAGCGCCGTGGTCGGCCTGCCCCTGCTGGAGACAGACTTGCTGATCAAGCATCATCTGGAACAGCTCAAATAATTTCCCGTCAGCTGTGCTCTGCTGCGTTTCTCCCTTGCGCGCGTTGTACCGGATTGGCTCTATAGAATTCAAAACTGGAACAGGCAAGGTTACTTATGTCGGTAGAACTGCTGGTTAACGTTACCCCCTCCGAAACCCGGGTCGCTCTGGTCGAAAACGGTCTGCTGCAGGAAGTGCATGTAGAGCGTCAGGCCAAGCGCGGCATTGTCGGCAATATCTACAAAGGCAAGATCAGCCGGGTACTCCCGGGGATGCAGGCGGCCTTCGTCGATATCGGCATGGACAAGGCAGCTTTTTTGCACGCCTCTGATATCGTCCCTCACACCGAGTGTGTGGCGGTGAAGGAGAAGGAGCAGTTTCAGGTCGGCAACATCGCCGAGCTGGTGCGTCAGGGGCAGGACATCATGGTGCAGGTGGTGAAAGATCCACTGGGTACCAAGGGTGCCCGTCTCACTACCGATATCACCCTGCCATCCCGCTATCTGGTCTTTATGCCGGGCAGCGCCCACGTCGGTGTCTCCCAGCGTATCGAGTCCGAAGCGGAGCGGGAGCGCCTCAAGCGCACCGTGGCCGGTTATGTGGACGAGCTGGGTGGCTACATCATCCGCACCGCCGCCGAAGGGGTGGGGGAGCAGGAGCTGGAGCAGGATGCCGCCTTCCTGAAGCGTCTGTGGCGCAAGATCCTCGAGCGCAAGCAGAAGTATCCACCCTGCAAGATCCTCTACGAGGATCCCAGTCTGGCATTCCGGGTAGTACGCGACTTCGTCGGTGCCGAGCTCGACAAGATCCGCGTTGACTCGCGCCAGAGCTTCGATCAGCTCAAGCGCTTCACCGAAGAGTACGTGCCGGAGCTGGCCAGCAAGCTGGAGTACTATCCTGGCGAGTCGCCCATCTTCGATCTCTACGACGTGGAGAACGAGATCCAGCGGGCGCTGGAGCGCAAGGTAGAGCTGAAATCCGGCGGTTACCTCATCATCGACCAGACCGAAGCCATGACCACGGTGGATATCAACACCGGCGCCTTTGTCGGCCATCGCAATCTGGAAGAGACCATCTTCAACACCAACGTCGAGGCGACGGCGGCCATTGCCCGTCATCTGCGACTGCGCAATCTCGGCGGCATCATCATCATCGACTTCATCGACATGCAGTCCGAGGATCACCGCCGTCGGGTGCTGCACAGTCTGGAGCAGGCGCTGTCAAAGGATCGTGCCAAGACCAACGTCAACGGCTTCTCCCAGCTCGGTCTGGTGGAGATGACCCGCAAGCGCACCCGCGAGAGTCTGGAGCATGTGCTCTGCTCCGAGTGCCCCGAGTGTAAGGGGCGCGGCCGGGTCAAGACGGTGGAGTCGGTCTGCTTCGAGATCCTGCGGGAGATCATTCGGGTCAATCGTGCCTATGATGCGGATCAGTTCACCGTCTACGCAGCCCCAGCCGTGGCCGACTACCTCCATGGCGAGGAGTCCCACAGTCTGGCTGAGCTGGAAGTGTTCATCGGCAAGCAGGTGCGGGTAGTGAGCGAACCCCTCTGCGGTCAGGAGCAGTTCGACGTGGTGATGATGTAATTGGTCTATCGCTGGCTGAGTCGGGGCTGGTTGGCCCTGGGGGTCCTGTTCGTACTGATGGCCATGCTGGTCACTTTGGTACGGGTCGGGGGCCCTTTGCTGAATCAATACCGGGAGAGTCTGATCCACACTCTGCTGGGTGATTCACAACTCAAGGTCAGCGTGGAGCAAGTGGGGCTGGACTGGACACAGTCCGGGCCCGCGCTCGAACTGCAGCAACTTGCCATCGCCCCGGATTCGGGGCGTTTTACCGTACAGCTCGGCAAAGCCTGGGTGCACCTCGACTTCTGGCGCACCATTAACGAGCTCAAGCCGGTGTTTGGCGAGCTGATCCTGAGCGATGGCGATATCACCATCGACTTGCGCCAACCGGCTGACGACAGCCCCTCCGGCGATCCCCAGCAGGGCGCCCTGCTGCGCTTTCTGCTGACCCAGCTCTCTACCTTCGATGTGCACAACACCCGCCTCAGCATCACCACCTCCCTCGGTGATCTGCGCGCCCTCGACATCGCCCAACTGCGCTGGCAGAACCGTGGCAAGCGCCATCAAGGGGTCGGCAAGGCTTACCTCATCAACGGGGTGGGCGAGAGCACCATCGATCTGATTCTGGATGTGGACGCCCCGACTGCCCGGCTCGATCGCCTCAAGGGTCAGCTCTATCTGGGGGCCCGCCAGCTCGATATCACCCCGACCCTGGCCAAGATCCATGCGGGCGAACCCAAGGTTGCCGGTCAGCTCGACTTCCAGCTCTGGAGCGAGTTTGACAGCGGCAAGCTGGGCAATACCCTGCTGGCGTTTGGCAACAACTACCTGATCTGGAAGGATCCCAAGAAAGGGGAGATGCACCGTTTCGGCCTCGATGGTGGCAAGATCCAGCTGCGCCGGGATGGCACCGACTGGCAACTGGCCAGCCACAACGTCAACTTCAAGCTGGACGGCAAACCCTGGTTGCAGAGCCGCTTGCAGCTGGAGCGGATCGGGGATCGGGTGCAGGGCTATCTGCCCAGCATAGAGTTCGACAAGATCACCCAGATCAGTCAGCTGGTCTCGGCGCTCTACCCCACACTCTGCGAGACCCTGCGCCAGACCAATCCGCAGGGTTCGATGCAGGATCTGACGCTGCTGGCCAATGCCGACTGGCAGGATCTCTCCCTCAGCGGCCGCTTCAGCAAGGTGCGCCTCAAGGCGTGGCAGGATATACCCGGGATGCAGGATCTCAACGGCGAGTTCTGGCTTACCCCGACCGGCGGTAGCGCCAGATTGGCGCTGGCGAATGACAAGGTGGATCCCGCCCGTCACTTCAAGATGCCGATCCCGGTCGACCACTTCTCGGCCCGCCTCGACTGGTGGCGTGAGGAACAGGGCTGGGTGCTCTACGGGCAGGATATCGCGCTGGATAACCCGGATCTGACCCTGGCCAGCCGTTTCCGCCTCGATCTGTTCGAGCACCCTTTCCTGGCCCTGACCGGCCGCATCGATGTGAAGAATGCGGGCCATGCGGATCGCTACTTCCCGCTGCAGGCGATGGACAAGGGGCTGGTGGATTACCTGAGCGGCGCCATCAA
The DNA here is from genome assembly GCF_963870295.1 of Aeromonas sp. ANP5. Lineage (NCBI taxonomy): Bacteria > Pseudomonadati > Pseudomonadota > Gammaproteobacteria > Aeromonadales > Aeromonadaceae > Aeromonas > Aeromonas sp. ANP5. The sequence goes on from NZ_CAWMRY010000024.1 coordinate 73,264, forward strand.
GGGGGGGAAGGCCAAGGGGGCCGACCTGCTCTGGTATGGGGAGTTTCGGGATTTCCCCTACGACAACGGCAAGGGCATCTTCCAGGTGGCGGTGCCGCTGGAGCAGGCCACCTACGAGTTCTTCCCCGGTTGGCAACCGCTTACCGACCTGCAGATCGATCTCTTGTTCCAGAATGCTGGCCTCGATATGCGCAGCCGTTCCACCAAACTGGGCAAGGCGAGCTCCGACTCGGTGCATGCCTGGATCCCGGATCTCTCCCCCGGTGCCCATCTCTATGTGGATGCCAAGGTGCAGGGGGAAGGCAAGGCCATCAGCGACTACCTGCAGGACTCCCCGCTGGGCAGTTCGGTGGGACAGGCGCTGCGGGAGATCGAGATCCGCGGCCCGATGGCCGGATCGGTCAAGCTCGATATTCCTCTCGATGGCGAGAGCGAGGTCAAGGCGAGTGGCGATGCCACCTTCAGCAACAACAAGGTGCGGGTCGCCAGTCTGGATCTGCCGCTGGAGAAGGTGCAGGGGCGCCTCGAATATGACAACGAACAGACCCGCTTCAGCAACCTCAAGGCGAGCCTGTGGAACCAGCCGCTGACCCTCGACTATCAGGGGCGCCAGCATCCGGATCACTATCAGGTCGACCTCGATTTCAAGGGGCAGTGGGATAGCCGCCGCCAACCCGCCGCCATCTCTTCATACGGCATTCTCAACGGCCGCAGTAACTGGGGCGGCAAGCTCGGGTTGACCTTGCCCGACAGCAAGCCATTCAGCTTCCAGCTGGCGCTCGACTCCAACTTGCAGGGGATGGGGCTGGATCTGCCGCTGCCGCTGGCCAAGAGCAGCGCCAGCCGGCTGCCGCTCAAGGTGATCGCCCGTGGCCGGGATGGCAGCGCCGATATTCGCGCCGTACTGGGGGCGGATGTGGATATGCAGACCCGACTGGTCTACGGCGAAGGGGTGCCTTATCTCAGCCGGGTGCGGGTCGATGTGGGTCAGCCGGGCGCCCGGGTAATGCGCGATGTTCCCATGCTGCTCGCCATCAACCAGCAGGAGGCCGATGTCGGTGGCTGGCTGGCGCGACTCAAGCAGTGGTTGCCAGCGCAGAACCAGACTGGCAATGCGGTGGTTGGCCCCGCCTTCCTGCCGCAGGAGTGGTGGGTGGATGGACAGCTGGCTCGCGCCTATATCGGCAGTGCCACCCTCAAGGCGGCGCGCTTCACCGTGGGGCCGACCAATCAGGCGACCGAAGTGATGATCGACAGCCCCGACGTGATGGGGGTGATCCGCCTGCCCGCGGTGGCCAATCGCCCGGTGGATGCCAAGTTTGCCCGCATCTACTGGTCTGGCAAGAGTTCGGATCTCAGCCCGGACCCCGATGCCAAACAGGACAACGCCATCATGGCATCCATCCCCTGGTTGAAGGTGAGTTGTGTCGATTGCCGCTTTGGCGAGCTACCTCTTGGTGAAGTGAAAGGGGAGCTGGTGCCCGGCGCCAACAAGGTGACACTCAAGGGGCTGGATGTGCGGCTGGCGGGGAGTCAGCTCACCGGCAGCGTCGACTGGCTGGCCGATGGCAACCGGATGGAGACCCGCGCTCGTGGCAAGCTGACCAGCAACAACAGCGAACTGCTGCTCAAGCGGCTGGGCTACACCTCGCCCATCGGCGATGCCCCCGGCTCCCTCGCTTTTGATCTGAACTGGCAGGATGTGCCCTATCGCCCAAGCCTGCCGACTCTGGGGGGCAGTGCCAACTATCAGCTGGAGGGCGGCACCCTGCGCGAGGTCAACGACAAGGGGGCGCGGCTGCTCTCTCTGCTCAGTCTCGACTCCCTGCTGCGCAAGCTGCGGCTCGATTTTCGCGATGTGTTCGACAAGGGTTTCTACTTCGAATCCATGTCCGCCTCTGCCACCATCAAGCAGGGGCAGGTCAGCAACGATGATTTCTATATGAAGGGGGCGGCAGGCAACCTGCGCGGTGAGGGGATCGCCGATCTGGTGCGCTGGCAGCTCGACTACGAGCTGAGCTTCTCCCCCAATCTGGGGGGCACCCTGCCGGTGGTGGCGGCTTTCTCCATCACGCCGGTCACGGGGCTCTATGTGCTGGCCCTCTCCAAACTGCTGGAGCCGGTGGTGGATGTGGTGACCCGCATCGATTTTCGTATCTCGGGCCCGCTCGACGCACCCAAGCTGATCGAGGCGGGACGAGATCGCGCGCGCATCAAGCTCAACCAGCAGCAGAAAGAGGCGGTTGACGCCGTTGCCCCCGGCCTGCCGACCCAAGAGGTGACCCCTTTCCTGCTGAGCCCCAAACACGCTGGGCCCGCTCAGCGCTGAACGAGCGGCCCGGCACCATCACAAGGAGTGAGCCATGATCCGACATATCCTGCTGATCGCCTTCAAGCCGGGCACCCAGCCTGCCCAGATAGATGCGGTGCGTAACGCTTTTCTCGCCATTCCCCATCAGGTTAGCGGCGTGACCGCCGTGGAGTGGGGTCGGGATGACAGCCCGGAGGGGCGAGCCGAGGGGTTTACCCACAGCGTGCTGATGACCTTCGCCGACGAAGCGGCCCGCCAGCGCTATCTGCCCCACCCGGATCACGATGCCCTCAAGGCCATCTTCCGCCCTGTGCTGGAGCGAATCATTGTTCTGGATTACACCCTGCAGGCGGGGGATCGGGTTGTGTCAGAGGGGCCGTTATGATGGTGGATGAGCACTGGGCTGCCATCCCGCCACTGCAGCGCGCACTGCTGGAATCGGTGATGCAACATGGCGCAGCCCATCCTGCGATTGATGCCGGGGTAGTGGTTGGGTCGCTCGCCAAAGGCAAGGCAGACCGGGTATCCGATGTCGATCTCTTGTTGCTGGCCGAGCCTGGCTTCCATAAGCAGGGAGACGAACTGGTGCGCACCATTGTGGGGGAGCGGCCCATCTTTCATTGCTGGCAAGGAAGACATGAAGAGGTCTGTTCATACTGGCGCGTCATCTTCCTCGATATGTCCAGCATCGAGATCCATATCCTTGATCGGGGGGCTGAGTTCCCTCTTGCCAAACCTTATTTGCCACTGTTCGATAAAACTTCCTCCCTTGGTGCGCTTGAGGTATCTGGCCCTGCCCCAAGCCATTGGGACTTTCCTGCCTATATGGCCGAAGGGGATGGTCTGGTTTGGGAGTTGTTCGATTGCCTCAAATGGGCGGAGCGGGGGCAGCGGGGATTGGTCCGGCATCATCTTCGCAAGCTGCTGGCCGAGATGGATAAAGACCCGAATATTGTGGATCGCGATTAATGCGGACAAGGAGAACGTCATGTGGTTAGCCGCAATACAGCTGGTATCTGGCCGTCATTGGCAGGATAACCGGGAGCAGATCGCCGCCGAACTGGCGGCCTTGCCCAAAGAGCGGCCGCTGCTGGTGCTGCTGCCGGAGAACTTTGCCCTGTTTGGCGAACGGCAGGGCTATCTGGATGGCGCGGAGGCCATAGGTGAGGGCCCGATCCAGCAGCAACTGGCTGAATGGGCACGAGATTACGGCATCTGGCTGGTGGCCGGGGCTATGCCGACCACCATCAAAGGTTCTGACCATATCCACACCAGCTCGCTGGTGTTTGACCCCAGCGGTGAGCTCAGGGGGCACTACCACAAGATCCACCTGTTCGATGTGGATGTGGCGGATAATCACGGCCGCTATCGGGAGTCGGAGACCTTCAGCCCGGGAGAGGCGCCTGTGTTGGTGGACTCTCCCTTTGGTCCCCTCGGCCTCTCGATCTGTTATGATTTGCGCTTTCCCGAGCTCTATCGTCAGTTGGCCCGTGCCGGTGCCCGTGTGCTGCTGGTGCCTGCCGCCTTTACCGCCGTGACCGGCGAGGCGCACTGGGAGCCGCTGCTGCGGGCCCGCGCCATCGAAAACCAGTGCTACGTAGTCGCGGCCAATCAGGGCGGCACTCACGAAACGGGGCGCCAGACCTGGGGCCACAGCATGGTGATCGATCCCTGGGGTCGGGTGCTGGCGAGCAAAGAGTCCGGGCGCGGCACAGTGCTGGCGAAGATGGAGCCCGGGCTTATCGACGAATTGCATCGCACCATGCCAGTGCTGCAACACGCCCGTTTGCTCTGATGGTGTGGTGAAAAATTGAAACGCAGCCGTTTGCCCGTGCTGGAGCATACCCGTTTGTTGTGATGGTGTGGCTTGTCGCCAACCCGTCTGCAAGACGATTTAAAACAGCTCGTTACGAGAGTGGAGAAGAAGATTGAGTCTATTGAGCCAGGTTAGTGCCTCCCTGTTGGCCCCGAACGATCTCGACGAAGGGCGCCTGCAGCAGCTGCTCGGCAGCCTGATGAGCCATCAGGTGGAGTTCGGCGATCTCTATTTCCAGCGCAGCTGGCACGAGTCCTGGATGCTGGAAGATGGCATCGTCAAGGATGGCAGCTACAACATCGATCAGGGGGTCGGAGTGCGCGCCGTCAGCGGTGAGAAGACCGGTTTCGCTTACTCGGACGAGCTGAGCCTGCTGGCCCTGCAACAGTCGGTGACTGCCGCTCGCGGCATCGCCGCCGCAGGTGCTCACGGCAAGGTGAAGGCATGGGCGCGCACAGAAGCGAACCTGCTCTATCCGGCCATGGATCCGCTGCAGACCCTCGACAAGCACCAGAAGATCGCCCTGCTGGAGCAGATGGACAAGTTCGCTCGAAGTCTGGATCCCGCCATCAATCAGGTGATGGCCTCCATCAGCGGCGTCTACGAAGAGGTGCTGGTGGCAGCCACCGACGGTACCCTGGCCGCCGATGTGCGTCCGCTGGTGCGGCTGTCGGTGACCGTGATCGCCGAGAAGGGCGAGCGTCGCGAGCGTGGCAGTGCCGGTGGCGGCGGGCGCTTTGGTTACGACTGGTTCCTCGAACTGGATGGGCTGGAGAGCCGCGCCTTTGGCTATGTGCGTGAAGCGGTGCGTCAGGCGCTGGTCAATCTGGAAGCCATCGACGCGCCAGCCGGCACCATGCCGGTGGTGTTGGGCTCCGGCTGGCCCGGCGTGCTGCTGCACGAGGCGGTAGGTCATGGTCTGGAGGGGGATTTCAACCGCAAGGGATCTTCCGCATTTGCTGGCCGCATCGGCGAGCAGGTGGCCTCCAAGCACTGTACCATCGTCGATGATGGCACCCTGCCGGGTCGGCGCGGCTCCGTCTCCATCGATGACGAGGGCACTCCGGGTGGCTACAACGTGCTGATCGAGAACGGTATCCTCAAGGGGTATCTGCAAGACAAGCAGAACGCCCGCCTGATGGGGGTACCGCTCACCGGCAACGGTCGCCGCGAATCCTACGCCGCCATGCCGATGCCGCGCATGACCAACACCTACATGCTGGCGGGCCAGTACGATCCGGCCGAGATCATCGCCTCGGTGAAGAAGGGCATTTATGCTCCCAACTTCGGTGGCGGCCAGGTGGACATTACCTCCGGCAAGTTTGTCTTCTCCGCCTCCGAGGCCTACCTCATCGAGGATGGCAAGATCACCGCTCCCATCAAGGGCGCGACCCTGATCGGCAACGGCCCAGAAGCGATGAGCCAGGTCTCCATGGTGGGTAGCGACCTTGCGCTGGATCGCGGGGTTGGCATCTGTGGCAAGGAGGGGCAGAGCGTGCCAGTCGGTGTCGGCCAGCCCACCCTCAAACTGGATCAGCTCACCGTGGGTGGCACGTCGTAGGTTTGGGTTAGCCGCGCAGCGGCGTAACCCGACGCATTCAAACCCCGGCTCTTGCCGGGGTTTTGCTATTCAGGGGATCGCAGGCAACAAAAAGCCCCGGTCGTTGGACCGGGGCTGGCGGGTTATTCGGTATCAGTTGACGGATATGGCGCGGGCGTCGATGAAATAGCGAGCGTTACCCTGTTTGTCGATCTGGATTTTGGCAACCAGTTGCTCTTGATCTTTATATTCCCAGCGTTGCTCAATCTTGGCGAGGGATGGGCTCGCAATCCCAACCACGTTCAGGTACTCGTGAAACAGGCTATGGCTCCCTATTTCGGTCAGCATCTTGTCCATCTGCATACTCTCCTGAAGTTGAGTGGGTATTCATCAACAAACCTATCAGCGTCCATCTGAATACAGTCTGTATGAAAAACAAACTAACTCATTTGTGTGTCAATAACATGATCAGGAACAAGATCAGTGCAGATCGTCAGGGACTTTTTGATACCGTTTTCAATCAGAGCCGGTGGGCTTTTGCGGCAACTGATCAAACGTGCCGGAAGCCTTTGGGAGCGCCGGCGCGGTTTGCACAGCCTGGCCGCCGTGGAAGACTGGATCCTGTGCCACTTCCTTGATGCCATTGATGCAAAACTGCATGCCCATGCAGACCAGCAGGAAGCCCATGATGCGGGTCATGGCATCGATGCCGGTGGCGCCCAGGATCTTGCAGACCGGGTCCGCCAGCTTCAATACTCCCCAGCTGATCAGGCTCATCAGGGCAAACGCCGTTACCACACCGGCGTAGATGGTGAGGCGGTTGTATTCGTCCGGCAGCTCGGCAATCTGGGCGGCTCCACTTATCACCAGTGCCATGGTGCCTGGCCCGCACATGCTTGGCATGGTGAGCGGTACGAAGGCAATGCTCTGGTTGATATCGACCCCGCTCTGCTGGCTGGGGGCGGGGAACAGCATGCGAAAGCCGATAAAGCCGATGATGAGGCCACCGGCCAGGCGCAAGCCCGGAATGGAGATCCCGAACAGATCCAGGATCGAGGATCCGATAAAGAAGGTGATGCAGAGGGTGCAGAACAGATAGATGGCGGCCAGATTGACCTGACGGCGCACGTGTTCGCGCGACATCCCCTTGCTCAGCCCCAGCAGCAGGGTGGCCGTGGTGGGCGGGTTGACCATGGGCAGCAGCGCCAGCAAGGTGAGTAATACGACCTGAAAGAACATCTTGAGCCTCGGATAAAGAGTTGGACGTCATGGGGCTACGCGGGTGGCAGGCCCCAGAGGGAGGCTATCTTATGCTGGCGAAACTGAACATAA